>DASQYE010000203.1:0-3780 GCA_035639355.1 Pyrinomonadaceae bacterium | reverse complement strand
GAACATGTACCCACGAAACAGGGTCTCTTCTCCAAAGCCCGCGCCGACCACCATTGCGAACAGGGCAGCCGGGATAGCGGCCCTGTTTCCTGCCAGGTAGTGGTAGGCCCGGTTGATCGGATCAGCACCGAGAAGCGGCATCACTATGGCCTTCATCAGGAATTTGAGCGCACAGCCGAAGGCGAGACCGACGGCCAGCGTAATAATCCAATTTCTGGGCCGCGCGAATCCGATCTCGCGCCACGGCGTGCGCGACCAACGGGCCCACACCAGCACGAGCACGGCGCTGAGGGGCACAATGACCGAATTGCCCGCGAGGATGATTAGGATAGCCAGTATTCCGAGCGGCCCGAATCCGCGCAGGCTCGCGGCGAAACGATCACGCGACGGCAGCGCGGCTACGGCTTCAACTGGCGGCTTGAGAACCTGTTCCGGAAACTTTAAGCGGTCGTCTGTCATGCTGAAAATCCCGGCCGATAAAGGATAAGGCGCGGTCACGCGTCGCCCGTCTAACTCTCGAATCAACACGCCGCGAGCGAGCGAGCGTCCGAGCCCCAGGCCACCATACAATGATGAAAGGGTTGCTATCGCCGGGTCGGGTTCGATAAGCTGTTGAGCTGCTGCCGCCGGCCTCTGGCGAACAGCCTGCACACCGCATAGGGCCACGCGAGACGTGCGGGTAGCTCAAGCGACCGTGCCTAGCTTGTGCAACAACTCGGCGCGCGTCGTCCGGCAAAGATTTCCTCCGGTGAAGAAGGCGTCCTCTGTGACTTCACAGGCGGCGTAAGCCGGTGGCTCGGCAGACATCAGCTCTTCGATTCCTCCTGCCTCAACCTCACATAGGACGAGCCCGTCCAACTCGCCTTCAAAGACATCGAGCGAAAATACACGGCCAGAATAGTTGTGATAGTGACGAACCTTCCTGAGCCGATCCCCTTCAAGGCCGTCCAGGAGTTCGTACTCGCTCTGCGATAGAAGAATCCGGCTGATCGTCTGAAAGTAAGGCGAGGTAGACTCAAACTTCTTCGTCAGCTTGATAATGCGCCGCCCTGTGTCCGAATCCGTCAGGATTCTCAGACGAAGTCTAGCGTGCCGCAGGTACTTATCCTCGAATGTCTTGGAATACGACTCGACGACGCCCCTCCAATCCGAATGCGGCGCGACGAGGAACCTCCGCTCATATTCGACTCGCGTGTATTTCGATTCTTCCGCATCCATGACTTATTTTACGTCGCCCTCGCGCCCGCTCATTTTGCGGCGGCCTCATGCTCGAAACAACCGTCCGGGAGACGTTTGCGTCGCTCGACCGTGCGGCGCGATGCAAGCCGTGCTATCGCGGGGCAGGGTTGAATGGATTGTTAGGGGGCCGCTACGGAGTCCGCGATGCGCCGGGCAAACTGCTCCACGATTTCCAACGGGGCTTCACAACCGCAAACCGTTACGACGATGTTCGCCTTTCTGAACATGATCGGCCCCTCGGTTTTTATCAGATATGCCTCACTTCCGACGTGCGCGAGCGGTTTATATCTAGGAATCTGGATCGTAGCCAGGTTGAACCCAATCTGTTTTGCAGCCTCTTCCGGCGATGAGAGATAAGAAACGTAAGCGACCATCTTCAACTCCCCCGACGCCCAGATGAAGGTAGAAGAAGAGCTTTCCTTAGTTTCCAGCAAAGACTCAAGCTTCCAATCCGGGTGATTGTCCTCGATGGCGTGCTTGATGGCCTCCTGCGTAACACTGTCAATGGAATCAGCCTTTTCGCCGATGGCTATCTGGGATATGCGGACTTGCTCAAGGCTTTGGACTCGCGCCTGAGCCGGGACCAAAGCGCCCAGCAGTAATATGTTGACGATCAGTAGCTCTTTCATGTTTATCTCCCGACTCTCGATATGCTGAGCGGGCTAACGCCCCGATTAACCTGCGGCGGCCGCCGGGCCCGCCACAACCCTACAACACGAAAGAAACCACAGAACGATGATGAGAGGCAAGCCGCGTGCGGCTGGCTTTATGAGTTGCCACGTCGCCGGTACGATCGCGCGGGTGTGGGAAGTCGAAACGGGTCTGGCCGTGGAAAGGTTTCCCCTCGGTTGTCAGTTTTGGCGGCTTGCCGTACGGAACCTCTCGTAAAAGGAATAGACATAACGCTTCTGTGAAGCAGGCCCTCCGAAGAAGCCATTGTTAAAGTCATATTCCTTCATCTCCTGGTAAGCCTGATCTGCCGTCCAGCCGTCGTGAGTGATTCTGTAAACGGCCGTCAGCGCCCCGGTACGGTGTCGCCCGCCTTTGCAGTGCACATAAACGGGCCAATTTGCCGGCTCGTTCACAAGGCTTAAAAAGAGAGAGGTCTGCTCTTCGGTAGCCGGGCGGCTGGCTTTCAGAGGAATGTTGAAATATTGCATCCCCGCGCTGCGTACACTGTCGGGCTCTTCCCGCTCGCTGTCTTTGCGAAGGTCTATGACGGTCTTTATCCCAAGCCTCTTTAGCTGCGCGAACTCCTCTTTGCGTGGTTGCGCCCCCCTGTAGAAGTTGTCGTTGACCTTGCCGAAGTTTTCGATGCTGACCGGGAAAGTCTCCTTTCGCGGAGACGGAATCGTCGCGCTTGCCAGGGCAAGCAGAAAGATCATGGCGACCGGCGCGGCGTAACGGAAACTCCGCCTTAAAAGCCTCTTCTGTCTCATGCGCTGCACCTTCATTCTCCTTGTACCCTATCGATTAGTGATGGACGCTGTTTGTGGCGACGAGTCCAGACGGTTGAGCTGCCCTATGCGTTCGCGCAGCGCCTGGACGAACCCTTTCATCGTCGCCGTATCATAGCCTGCCGCCCTGAAGGCGTCACGCAGTTGTTCATCGCTCAGACGCGAAAGCTGCGAGCCCATCCAGCGAGCGTTTTCAACCGGGATGCGGCGCATGGCCTTCTCCTTGTCGGCCTGGCTTTTACGATACCCCGGATTGAAAAAGGAGGCGAATTTACCGCTTCCTTTCGGAGTCGTATTGTAATCAAACTCGACCATCCCGTTTTGCACCCCTAGGACGAACCGGCTCGAACGAAAGTCCTCCAAATTGTTCTTCGAGCGCTTGCCGCCAAGTCCGCCCACGCGGCCAAGCGACGCCCCGATATCCGCCGCCACGTAACGATCTTCCTGCCGGCCGTTGCGAGGATTCTTCTCGGAGATAATGCGATTGTTTGCGAGACGCGTGTCATAGTTGGCGATCAGTACCATGAGCACTTTCAATCCGTCCAGTTCCCGAGTCCCGACGAAGGGATTTTGCAGCCAATCCCACGTCGCACCGCGTGCGACATGGTCGCGCCTCGGCTCGAATCTAGCGCCGCGCACGATCGAGCCTGCCTCGACGAATTCCTGACCTCTGGAGAGGCGCGGGAGCCGCTTTATTTCTGCCCTGTCCAGGTAATATGATTCTTCCGCGAAATAGCCCATAGCCCAGACCAACCTGGTCGCAAACGTTTCGGCCTGCGCTTCCGGGCCTAGCTTGACCACCCAGGTCAAGCCGCGCGAGTCCGTGACCTTAAACTTAGGGGATGCGCCGATCTTGACCTCTTCGACGAAAGTGAAAGGAGGGACGGGCGCAAGCTCGGCCGAGCCAGGGCCGTAGCGCAGGTCTAGCGCGGAAATGTCTCCGGGGTCTCGCCACAAAACCGGTATGCCGCCGGCGGCCGCCGGTTCATTCTTCCTTTCTTGAGCCAGTGTCGAGGAAGAAAGGCTCGCCGTCAGAGCGATCAATAGAAAAAGGGCCTTGCACATCGTCCTCGCCTTAAACATT
>DASQYE010000202.1:0-2186 GCA_035639355.1 Pyrinomonadaceae bacterium | reverse complement strand
CCGTCGCATGACGTACACGATGTACATAAGTTTTCCTCCAAAAGTTAATTCAAGGGCGCTAAGCGCCGGGATTGGGCCCACCGGCACACAACGCCTAAAGATTCAAGTTCTAGATGAAAGATATGCTACTTACGGTTGGCTCGAATGACTTATTATGCCGCGTCGCCCGCTCCGGCATCACGCCGTCTTTTACCTGTACCAGGATACGATCGTGTACCGCTCGCCGTGCATGACCGGCGTGACCTCGTGCGTCGTCTCGGCGCGGAAGGCTACGAGCGTCCCCGGATCGTTGGCCACGTCAGGCTGGCGGTCGCAGTCCGGGTACGGCCCGTATAATACTAGCGACCCGCCAACATACGTTTCGGGCGACGGCTCGGCCGATTGCGGGCTCAGGAAGATTACTATCGAGACCTTGCGGAAGCGCGACTCGTCTCTAATGAGCGGCGTGTTACCGTCCTGGTGCGCGACGAAGAAATCGCCGGTCTTGTAGCGTAGGAATTGCGGCTCTTCGCATTCGCTGACGGCGACGCCAAAATGGCCCTCAATCTCGTCCTTGTGATCCAGCAGTTGCCGCCTCACGCGCTCGCACATCTCCGGCGAGACGAGGACGCGCGTCACCTTCCGCACGCGCGCTTCGACAGAGCCCGTCGAATCCTTGCCGTAGACGGTCGCCGCGTCGCCCTCAGCCGAGCGCAGCTCCGAGACGATCTCCTCGCGCGTCGCAGCGTCCAGAAAATCCCTGATTACCAGCAGATCAACCATCGATTAAGTGATTGTAGCACGCCTGGCGAGCAGCACCTTTTTATCATCCCTCCTCGCGGCCTTGCTTGAATGCCATGCGGGAGCGGCCGCGCCCAACCACGGCGTTGGATTGCGCCTTAGCTAGACCAGGCGCTTACTCGCCGTCTTCAACCCTTCTGTTGAGCCACAGTATCGCCGCACCGAAAAAAGCGCACGCCGAAGCGTCGGCTATAGTCCACCACAGCGGCAGCCCTGAAGTATGGTCTATTACAAAGAAGACGGGCGCGGCCAGCAGGAACGAGATGCCGTTGAGCATCACTATCGGGCGAAACCTGTCTAAGTCCGAGGCCAGAATCCACAACGAGATTCCGTGCATCCCGTATGTGTAGGACGCCTGGCGTATCATGAACATGATGATAGGCCCGCCCGGCATCTCTCCCAGGCCCAGCCATGCGTGCGACGCTTCCATCCAGGAGCGCGGCATCGCCACGGACACGAAGGCGAGTACCTCTATCGCGCCCGCGAGACGCAGCAGCCAGGATAATAGGAGCTGACGTTTCACACTAAAACAACCTGCGCTTATGTTACCCGCCTGGTTATGAACACGAGCTACGCATGCGCCGCCCGCCTCGACCGCCTGCCAGCAGAGCAATCCGTAGCTCTGGAATCTGTAGCTGCATCTGCCTGAGATGCGCAGGCACGCATCTGGCACGCTTGCCCCGACGATCATTCGTGGCTTCGCTAAGCGAAAGGTTCCATCTGCGTCAGGGCTTATGCACGATCGCCTCTACGCCCCGCAATGCAAGCTCGGCTTCGATGTCACCGAGCGTAAACCGCTGCGCTTCCTCCTGTCGCCTCAACGTCGCGTCCATGTGGCAGAGCGTGAGCCCGCGCACAAAAATGTGGGCCTGTTCTCCCGAACAAAGCTCAGCGATCGGGCGCATCTCCTTCGGAATCCAGGCCAACTCTCCCGGAAACTGCATTGCCCGCACGGTCTCGTGCATCTCCTCCACATTGTCCATGAAGTGCATATGGTCGGCCCGGCGCAAGACGATCATCTGTTTGGTCGCCGGTGTCCTTTCAAATATTTCATACATCCCGTCCAGCGGTAGTGAAATGTCGTTCTCCGCTGCCAGATAGAGCGTCGGAACGTCGCGGCCCCGTGTGAAGGTAAGCTCCACCTTGAGAATCCCAGGTTTCGTATGGGAGCTTCCGCCCGGCGCGAGCGCCACCACGGCGCGTATGCGCGGCTCTATATCGGTTGCCGCGAGCGCCGTCCAGCCTCCGAAGCTGTGGCCCACTATCCCAATCCGACCGGGATCGACTTTAGCTTCCGAGTCCCACGCCGCGCCATTAAGTATATGATCGAGAAGAAAGCGTATGTCAGGCACACGGTTCGCAATCCAGGCTTCGACACGCGCGGCCTTTTGCTCCTCGGTCTCGAC
>DASQYE010000201.1:0-4697 GCA_035639355.1 Pyrinomonadaceae bacterium | reverse complement strand
GGCGACGCCCGAGAATATAGAAGTGGTGGGCGAGGCCGGTATTCCTTACCGCGACGAGCAGGAGCTGGCTGAACAACTCCAGCGCGTGCTGCGGGATGGGTCTCTCGTCAGCGCTTACCGTCAGCGCGCGCAGGCCCGCGTGCAGCAGTATTATGACTGGGAGCGAGTCATAGACCGCTACGAAAACCTGTTCGCGGAGATGGCTAATCGTCCCGCCCCGCATCCGGACAAGCCCACCTTTGAGCAACCGGCCGACGCCTACGGGCAGGTCGCCGCGCGCAGGCCGTCTGCGAAATAGACGGCGAGGGGAACCCCCCCAAGCAGCCTAATCGGCAATATTCTCATCCAAATAACCCGGCGGCGAAACCTCGTGTCTCGTCTTGACTTTAGGCTTTAACGCATTTACCTTAAATTTCCGTGTTTTGGTTGAGGCACGGTAGAAGTAGCTTCAAGCTTGCCGCCAACCAGGCAAGACGATCGCCTCGTCGCTTCAGAAACCACTTCGGCGCGCCCCCCTCGCCAGAGCTGGCAAAGAGCTTCCAGAAGAACCGAAAAAGCCGGAATGCACGCCGTGGCGAGCTATGATTATGTTTAGAAAATCCGCGTGACATGTGTGTATAAGCTCTAACCCCACAGTTGGTTTGGGGCTACAGGCAGCGATCCACGAAACCCCCTGTCAAAGTAGCGCGCCGCGAAGGCCGGAATTATTGATCGCCAGCGCCCGCTCAGGTTTTTGACGGCAAGCAGAAAGCTTTTCTCTTTGCCTCGTAAAGGAGAAACTCAGATGTTTAGTTCCCCCTGCCGCCCGTACAGGCGCAGGATTCCCCTGATCGCACTCGGGCTCTTCGCCCTCTACGGATTTATCTTCGTCGTGGGCGTTCGAGCGCAGCAGCAGCAGCTCCCATCCGTCCCGAGCATCGAATCGCCCGCCGAACAGCCCTCCACGAAGAGCGCAGAAGTATCAATTCAAACAAAGGCCGAGCGCGGCCAAGCTCCTCTCGGCAGGCTCTATGATTTTCTAAAAGCCGAACCGGCAAAGATTCACCGCCTGCCACGGCTCGATTCATCCAGGACGAGGGCGGCAGAGACGCGAAAGCGAGTCCGCATTGGCGAAGTAAGGGATTTCGCCCGCCCGCTCAACTCTTCGTCCGACAGCAGCCGCTACACGATTGCAGAGGGAGACGTGCGCGTGATGGGCGTCGTCTCAGAGGGGGCGGTCTTGACGCGCGTCCATTTCACGAAGATGGCGCTTCCAGAGGGCGCGCGTGTCTTCGTCTATTCGGCCGCGAACCCGGATGATTTTTACGGGCCGTATGAGGGTCATGGGCCGTCTGCCAATGGGGATTTCTGGACTCCTCCGATGGAGGGTGACGGGGTCGTCATAGAGTACTTCACGCCTAAGTCCGTACAGGCTTCAAGCGACGAGCCCTTCCAGGTCTCGGCGGTCAGCCACATCTACACCGACCCGCTCTTAAAGTCTGATGCCGGCAACTGCAATCGTGAAGTAACGGCTGATTGGGCTTCGGTGGCGAAGTCCGTCGGCCAGTTACAGTTTACGAACGATGACGATCATCTTGAGTACGTATGCACCGGCACGCTCCTGAACAATCAGGCCCAGGACTTTACGCCGTATCTTTTAACCGCCAATCATTGCTTTAACTCGCAGACGGAAGCGCAATCGCTGCGGGTCTACTGGCTCTACAATACCGGCGATTTTCCTACATCGACTACGCCCCACACAGACGGCGCGACTCTTCTTGAGACGAAGGGAGAGAGTATAAGCGACTTCACCTTCGTTCGACTGACCGGAAGCTTGCCCGGCGGACTTACTTTCGCCGGTTGGGACCCGAACCGTACGCCTGCGGGAATCACCGTCACCGGGATACATCACCCGCACGCCTCGCACAAGCGCCTCTCGTCCGGTCAGACCAGCATGGATTGTAGCTCTTTTGGCCCGTGCACGAACTACACTTCCGTCAGATGGAACCTCGGCACTACGGAGGGCGGCTCGTCGGGCTCCGCCTTATTTAGGGGCACGCCCTCGGACGCCAAGCTGGTCGGGACATTAACGGGCGGCGCTGCTTCCTGTAGTGATCCCATGGACCCGGATTTTTACGGCAGATTCAGTGTGACGTATCCATACATCTCTAAATATTTAGGCACTAGCGCTCCGGCTCCGGCCTCTATACAATTCGGCCAGCCGACTTATAATCTTACGGAGGGCGCGGGCAGCATTTCTATCGTCGTTAATCGCACAGTCAATCTCAACTCGGCCGTTACGGCTGACTACGCTACGTCCGACACGGCCGGTCTTCAGAATTGCAACATCGCCAACCACGTCGCCTCCTCGCGCTGCGACTACGTCTCGGTCGTCGGCACGCTCCGTTTCGCAGCCGGTCAAACATCCAAGACCATCTTCCTCCCCGTGGTGGACGACACCTACCCGGAGGGCCCAGAGAGCTTCACCATCGCGTTATCGAATCCGACGGGAGGCGCAGTGCTTTCAAGCCCTGCGACGGCCACCATCAATATCACGGATAACGGCAACGACTCTTCTACGGCCGCCAACCCGATAGACGAGACGGGATTCTTCGTCCGCCAGCATTACATAGACTTCCTCGGTCGTGAGCCCGATCCGCCGGGCTTCACGGCATGGAGTAATCAGATCGACAATTGCGTGCCGACGAGTCCCACGTGCGATCGCCTGTCGGTCTCGCAGGGCATATATCTATCGCCGGAGTTCAGAGAGAGAGGCTATTTCATCTACAAGTTTTACGCCCTGGCGCTGGGAAGAAAGCCAACCTATGCGGAGTTCGTGGTGGATAGAGCGAGGGTGAGCGGCTTCCAGACAGATGCCGAGTTGGAGCAGAGCAAGCGAGACTTCATCGCGGCATTTATGAACAGGAGCCAATTCCACGCCATTTACGACTCGCAGACTACGGCTCAAGGCTATGTCAATACGCTGCTCGTGCGCGGGGAGCTAACGCTGCCGGCCGCGACCAGGGACGATATAATCAGAAGGCTTGGCCTGGGGGAAATTACTAGAGCACAAGCCTTGAGGCTGATAGCGGAGAGCGCGGAAGCCAATGCACGCTATATAGACGAGGCGACGATAGTGATGCATTATTTCGGCTACCTGAGGCGCGAGCCTGACGGGTCTTATCAGGACTGGATCAACATCCTGAAAAGCAACGGAGACTCCAGGAATGTGACGAACGGGTTCGTCAACTCATTGGAGTACAGGATGAGGTTCGGTAAGTGATCGTCAAAAGATGGGCCGGCAGGGTTCATCAAAAAGAGGAGCGGGCAATTTTGCCCGCTCCTCTTTTTTCATCTACTTTTCCATCTACTTTACGGCCTTTGCATTCGCAGGCCGTGCGAAGAGCGAGTCGGCCAGGGGCGCGTTGACCTCGATCGACTCGTAATTGATGCGGCTCGTCTGTAGGCCGGCGCGAAAATGGTCTATGACGAAGGGGGCGAGATGGCCGCCGCCCACGTTGATGTACTGGGCCAGGCGGTCTTCTTCCGTCACGTCCTTGCCGTCGGCGTCCTTACGCTGGTAAATCACCTTGGCCGGTAAACTGTCCTTTGCCCCGAATTCAAACTCGACGCTCGTCCCATCCGGGTAGCTCAACCGCACAGTCTCATTGCGACGACCGACGCCGGCCTCGCGCCGCCCGACATAGCTGAGCTTCGCGCCCTCCTTTCGCCACCCGCCGCGCAGTAGATTCTCCACGCTCGTTCGTATGGTGAAGCGAAAGTCTTCCACCTGTTCGGGCGTCATATCCTTGATGGTTCGCGCCACGCCGTCGTAAACCCAGCCGCTCGCGCCCGTGTTGGCCTGAATATTTCGCACGCCCTCCCCGCGAAACTCCGTTCGTTCCCGGTCAGGGTAAGCGATGTAATCTACGAAGGCGACGGGTATCCCTGAAACGCCGTCTTTATAGGGCGTGTACAGGCCGCGCCCGATGATGGTGCGGACGTTCAAGTAGCTCGCGCCGCCAACCGCATCTATGGCGCGCTGCAAAATCTGCTCGGCTCGGGCCTCCGCCGTCTGCGGCTGTTGGACAGCATCTTTAACGCCGCCGCTGCTGCTGCTGCTCTGCGCAAGAAGAGTGGCGGGCGCAAAGCAGAGGATGACGAAAAGGAGCGGGATGATGGGGCCGCGAAGAGCGCCCGTATGATTTAGTAGCTGCGTCATGGCTGAAGATTAAAGCGTCGCGGCGGTAGAGACCGTGCGCGACCCGAGACAAAATGAAAGGGTCTCAATGAATATATCACTGAAACCCTCTCGGATGCAGGTTGAGGCCGTGAAGACCGGAGCGCGTTTACTCCGTGGCCTCGCCGTCAACGGGCTTGATGGTGACTTCGCCTTCTTCGGCATCCACCTGGAAGCGCGTCGCGCCCTTCCACATGGTGGTGATCGGCAATTTCACCTTCTCGTCTATATGGCGCTTGAGGAAACGCGCACCGTAGGCGGGGCTAAAGCCCTTCTGGGTGAGAAGGTCTACGGCGCGATCCGTCACTTCGACCTCTTTGCCCTGGCGCTCCATCTGGCGCTGTAGCTTGTTGAGGTAGATTTGCGCGATCTGGCGGACTTCGTCCATCGTCAGGGGCGAGAAGACTACGATCTCGTCTATGCGGTTGCGAAACTCGGGCGAGAACCTTGCTTCGGCAGCCTTCATCACCTCGTTCTT
>DASQYE010000200.1:0-2075 GCA_035639355.1 Pyrinomonadaceae bacterium | reverse complement strand
GACCGCCGCGAGTCGCACGGGCCGGCCCCTGGGGCCGTATGGCTTTCGAGAGGCGCTGAACAGTAGGGCCACGCCGAGCCCCGCCGCCCAGTCTTCGGCGCAATCCTGATCGCCCGCCATGAGCAGGCACTCGTCCTCTTGACCGGCGTCAAGTCGCTCCTGCGCCGCTTCGAGCCCTGCCCAGGCCTGCCCCGCCGCGCCGCCGAGCCCCAGGCAGTAAGCATGGTTGCCTTGACTAATCGCGAACGCCGACATCGCAAGATTATCGACCGCGTGAAGCGTCTGTGTAGGATTCATTCGCGTGTCGCCCAGATTACCATTTGCCATACCATTAGTGACGACCTGCCCCCAGCGGTACAGATCGGCAGAACCGGGCCGGCACGGCGCGAGCGAAATGACGGCAAGGCGCGACGGATCAGCCGCCGCGCTCGTAACCTCGAAGGCGGCGGCCAGGGCCAACTGCACTGGCAAATTGTAGCGGCGCACCTGCCGCCAGACCTCCGGCGCGGCTTGCCTGATGGAGGCCAGATCGTTTTTCGTCGCCGCTGCTACGAGGTACGTCACGCAAGCTCTCCTCCCCACGCGGCGACAAACTCCGTGCGTTCCAGTAGAGTTACCGGCAGCGCCCGCCCTAATGCGGAAACCAGAGCGCCGTCACGTGTCCGCTCCAACGTCAAAGCGGTGTCCAGAAGCGTCGTAACGCCCAGACGCCGCACTTTGAGAAAGCACTCGGCGGCCGCCCACTGCGCGAGCACGTCCAGGCCCGCGCCGCATACGCCGAGGCGCGGGAGTATGCGGCGCAACCTGGCCTCGTGCTCTCGCAAGCAGATGTCCACGCCGACGCGCATCCCCGCCGCGTGGGCGATAGCCACCGCGAAGTAATCGCCGTCATGCGATAGCGACACGGCGCAATCATCTCTGCCTTCGACGCGCGGTCGGCCGTCACCTTCGGCGAGCAGGCTCAAACGTGCGGCCGCCGCCGCGCCGAAGCTTGAGACCAGGGTGAGGCGAGCCGCCATGCGACCGCGTATCCATTCGTTGCGGCGTCGCCCGCCCAGGCCCATCGAAGACATTTGCGCGCGCTCGGCCACGGACAAAGACTCTTCGCGCGCCGCGTCCGGCGTAAGCGAGTGTATGTGTAGGTGAACGGCTTCCATCGTTCAATTCTTTCCGAAGTAAACCGTGTGGATGCCGCGCTTGATTTTTGACCAGTAGTAAAGGTTTGTCGCCAGATTGACCCACAGGTTCAGCGGCCTGCGGCGCAGGACGACGCGCTTGAGTATGGAGCGCAGCGAGTAGAACTCGTTGACGGCGTTCCACCATCCGTCGTGCAGCTCGTCCGGCGTGAGACGGTCGGGCTCGAAGACCACGTAGGGCTCGCGCAGGTGGCTCAGCTTCTTATCGAATACTTTCCCGGAGTTCCATATCTTGTCGCCGGTGGGAGAGCCCGGATAGGGCGTCAGGATGAAAAACTGCGTGACGGGCACTTTGAGCTTTTCCAGATACTCGACCGTGAGCCTGAAAGTATCTGCGTCGTCGTCCGGCAGGCCGAAGATAATCAGCGCGTGCGGACTTATGCCTGCGTCCATGATGCGCCGCAGGCTCTCTCCGTATTTGTCAACGGCGTGAAAGGTTTTGTGTACTTCTTCCAGGTTCTTCGCGGAGAAGGTCTCGACGCCGAGCGCCATCAGCACGCAACCGGACTCGCGCGCGCGTCGTAGCAGCGCGGGATGGCGCGCGACGTTGATCGTGGTCTGCGTGCCCCAACGAATCGGAGCGCCCGCGAGCGCCGTAAACAGCCTCTCCGAGAATTTAACATCCTCGCATAAGTTGTCGTCGCAAAAATTAATGTTACGACTCCCGGTCGCCTCGACATCGCGCACGATCTGCTCGACGGGTCGTTTGCGGTACATGCCATTATGGACGGCCGCGATGGAGCAATACTGGCACGTGAAGGGACAGCCGCGCGTGGCCTGAACAGGGTAGACGACGACGCGATCTTTCTTGATGAGGTCGTAGCGCGGGACGGGAAGGTTGCTGATGTCCGGCAGCTTCGCAGACCTGTAACGCTGTTT
>DASQYE010000199.1:0-12147 GCA_035639355.1 Pyrinomonadaceae bacterium | reverse complement strand
CCGGACAAGAACCTGGCGGGGGTCGGCGTCGCCTTCAAGCTCGCTCATGCCTTGTTTCGCGAGCGCGGCCGCGAGGATATGGTCGGCGGATTTCTGAAGATGGTCGCCATCGGCACGGTCGCCGATGTCGCGCGGCTGACTGGCGAAAACAGAACCATCGTCGCGCTCGGGCTGGCAGACCTGCCGAAGGCTACCAATCCGGGCTTGCGCGCTCTGATGGAGGTTTCGGGCTGCAATGATCGCGGCGACATGACGGCCTACGACATAGGCTTTCGCCTCGGCCCGAGGATCAACGCGGCCGGCCGTATGGAGGCCGCTCGCACGATCATAGAGCTGTTCGAGGCAACGGAGATGGACGAGGCGCGACGGCTGGCGACCTATCTGGACGGGCTCAACCGCGAGCGCCAGACCGTGCAGAGCGAGATCACAAAGCGCGCCCTCGCGGCGCTGGCCGTCGAGACCGATTCGGCGCACGCTCACGTGGCGGTCGTCGCCGGCGACGGCTGGCACCGAGGGGTTATAGGCATCGCCGCCTCCAAGGTCGCAGAGCGTATCAATCGCCCGTGCATCGTCATCTCGCTCGAAGAAGAGGTGGGCCACGGCTCCGCCCGTAGCATCGAAGCCTATCACCTGCTCAACGGATTGACGGCGTGCGCCGACCTGTTTGAGAAGTTCGGCGGCCATTCTCATGCCGCCGGTCTAACTATTCGACGCGACCGCATACCGGAGCTGCGCCGCCGCCTGAACGAACACGCCGCCGCGCATTTGAGCGAGCAAGACCTTCTCCCAGTGCTGCACCTGGATGCTGAACTGCCTCCGTCCGAACTCTCGCTCTCGCTCGTGGAAGAGCTGAAGCGGCTTGAGCCGTTCGGCGCGGGCAACCCGCGCCCCATCTTTATGACGCGCGACATGCGCGTCGCCTCCGAGCCGCGCATTATCAAAGAGCGCCATCTGAAAATGAACGTCGCCTGCGCCGACGCATCCACGCATGACGCGATCTGGTGGAACGGCGTTGAGGAGACGCGCGGGCGAACTTTGAAGGCCCAAGACCGCATCGAAATGGCTTACACGGTCGAGGCCAATACGTGGCAGGGCGTCACGCGCTTGCAGCTATGCGTCCAGGACGTAAGGACAGATGCCAGCTGCTAGATTTTAGATGTTAGTAAAAACTGACATCCAGCATCCGGCATCTGACATCTGATTCGTTATGCAAGAGATTAGACGAAAAAGAGCGATTGCTCTGGGGTGGCGGGCGCGTATGCCTCTGGTGACGCGCGCCGTGGCGCTCTTTGTCATCGTGGCGGGAATCATCTTCGTCGGCATCTCTTACTATCGCCTGCGCAATAACGAGCCGTTTCGCCTGCGCTCGGAAGCGCCCGAGCTGTCGAAGCAGGTCACGAGCGTCGTCGAGGGCTACGAGCGTCGTGTGACCGAAGGCGACCGCTTGCGTTTCCTGCTGCGCGCGGCGCGCGACATTACTTATGCGGACAACCACCACGAGCTGGAAGATGTTCACCTGGAAGTCTACCCGCCGACGGGCGACAAGCCCGACCAGATCACAGCGCGCCGCTCCATCTACGACCCGGAAAAGGGCGTCGTCTCCTTCAGCGGCGATGTCAACATAGAGACGCGCGACCAGTTGAAGGCGAAGACGGAGGTCTTCGTTTACAACCAGCAGGCCGAGACGGCCGAGACCGACCAGCCTATCACCTTCGCGCGCGAGAACGTTTCGGGAGAGGCGAGGGGCGCTTTTCTGGATGCGAAGAATAAGCGGCTGGAATTGCGCAGCAATGTCTCGATCACGGTCGCGCCCGGGGCCAAAGCGGGCGCGAAGCCAAGCGCGCGCGCTCGCCCCGTCACCATACGCTCGGCTCAAGCCTCTTTCGATCAGGCCAGCCTCCATCTGTCTTTCACGGGCGGAGCGACCGCCGAACAGGAGCGCGACGTGATGAGCGGCGAGAATCTCTCGGCGACGCTCAACGAGCAGAAGCGCCTCAAGAAAATCGAGGCGCGCGGCAATTCCTACCTGCGTTCTATGACGGAAGGTCGCGCCGTCGAAGTCCATTCGGCCGACATGGATTTCCTTTTGGATAACGATCAGCAGCTTGAGCGCGCCGTCGCTTCGCGCGACGTGCGCACGCGGAGCCTGGATTCGGACGCCGAGATGCAGCTCACGGGCGCTAACCTCCTGGAAGTTAGTTTCGGGCCTCAGGGCGAGCGCAGTCTTTTGAAGGAGATGCGAACGGAGGGGCGCTCCGTCCTGACCCTCGCAGCGCCCAAGTCGCGCGCCACAGACCCGCGCGCCGCAAACAAGCGGCTTACGGCCGATACAGTGAAACTCTCCTGGCGCGCGACGGGACGCGATCTTGAACGCGCAGAGGCGGTCGGCAACGCCGAGCTGTTTGTCGAGCCGGTGCAGAAATCGGCCACAGCCGACCGCAAGACGCTGACGGCCGCACGCTTCGACGGCGATTTCTACGAGACCGGAAATCTGGCCCGCGCCTTCAACGCCACGGGCGACGCCAAGGTCGTCATCGACCCGCTTGAGCCGACCGAGCAAAGAGCGCAGCGCACGATCACCTCGCAAAAGATGACGGCCCTCTTCGTGCGCGAATCGCAGGACATAGAACGATTGGACGCGCAGGGAGATGCGAAGTTCAACGAGCGCGACCGCAACGGGCGCGCAGCGGCGGCTTCCTATACGGCTTCGGACGAGACCGTGCGCCTGCGCGGAGGCGAGCCCGTCGTCTGGGATTCGCGCGCGCGTACACGAGCCCAGGAGATAGACTCCGACACGCGCAACGACATCTCTTACGGTCGCGGCAAGACGGCGACGACCTACTACAGCCAGGAGCAGACGAACGGCGCGACGCCTTTCAGTAAGATCAAAAGCCCCGTCTACGTGGTGGCCGACCGCGCGGAGTTTCGTCACGTCGAGGGCATAGCCGTCTACACAGGGGGCGCGCGCGCCTGGCAGGACGACAATTTCGTGCGCGCGGACAAGTTGACCCTCTATCGCGAGAATAAACGAATGGACGGCGACGGCCGCGTCCAGAGCGCGCTCTATCAGGCCCGGCGCAAGTCCCAGGGCGGCGGCGCAGAAGTCGTCCCCGTCTTCGCCACCTCAGACCGTATCTCTTATTCCGACACGGATCGCCTTCTTCATTACGAGGGCAACGTAGATATCAAGCAGAGCACGGACAGGATCACGGGCGCGGTCGCCGATGTCTACCTGCTCAAGGAGAGCAACGAGGTGGAAAAGACCGTCGCGCAGCGCGACGTTGTCCTGACGCAGCCGGGCAGGCGCGGCACCGGAAGCTGGGCCCAGTACACGGCGGCCGACGAGACCGTTATCCTCAAGGGCAATCCGGCGCGCGTCGAAGATACCGAACAGGGAACCACCGAGGGGGGGCGTTTGACTGTCTATCTACGCGATAGTAGAGTTGTCGCAGACGATTCCAGAGGAGCACAATCGCCGGGTCGCGTGCGTTCCACGCACAAGATAAGAAAGCAGTGACGAGTGACAAGTGATAAGCAGGAAAAAGCTTTTATCTCGTCACTCGTCACTCGCCACTCGTCACTGATTTTATGACGCAGGCAGAAGAGCTGACGATTGCCGGGCAGGGCGAGGAAGCGCCGGCGGCGGCCGCCGCCGTCAAGTCGCGCGAGGAGGAGAAGGTGGCGGCCGCCAGGTCGCGCACGCCTGACGGCGAGAAAATCCCTTCGAAGGCGTCTTTGGCCGCGATCAACTTGCAGAAGTCATACGGCAAGCGGCGCGTCGTCGATAACGTCTCGCTGCACGTAGAGCCGGGCGAGGTGGTGGGCCTGCTCGGGGCCAACGGCGCTGGCAAGACGACCACCTTCTACATGATGATCGGCCTTGAGCAGCCTGATAGAGGGCTGATTCACCTGGGCGAGCGCGACATCACGCGGCTCCCTATGTACTTGCGCGCGCGCCTGGGGGTGGGCTACTTGCCGCAGGAGCCGTCCGTGTTTCGCCGTATGACGGCGGCGCAAAATATCCTCGCCGTGCTGGAGACGCTGGGCTTACGCCGCCGCGAACGCTTCAAGCGATTGGAAGAGCTGCTCGAAGAGTTCGGCATCTCTCACGTTCGGAATACGCGCGGCGATTCGCTCTCGGGCGGCGAGCGCAGGCGAACCGAGATCGCGCGCGCCCTCGCCACCGAGCCGCAATTCATCCTTTTGGACGAGCCCTTCGCCGGCATCGACCCCAAGGCTGTAGATGATATTCAAAACATGATCCTGTACCTGCGTGATCGCGGAATCGGTATACTCATCACGGATCATAACGTGCGCGAAACCCTGGGCGTCACCGACCGCGCTTATATCATGGCCGAGGGGCGCATCTTCCGTACAGGCGCGCCGCAGGAGTTGACCGACGACGCCGAGGTGCGGCGGCTCTACCTGGGCGAAAAGTTCCGCTTGTAGGATAGAAGTAATCGACCGTCAGTCGTCGGCAGTCCGTGACGAGGGGCTTGACATTCAAGGCTTGTTTCCGGGTGAATTCATTCCATCCTGCAAAATTTTTCATTTAACTGACTGTTGATTACTGACTACCGCTCACTTTTTCAGTTATAATCTCCCTCGCGTTGACCAAGCGCAGATTCTAAAATCATAAGAGACGAAGTTTTACCCAGGGGGGCAGTGATTCAAGCAAGGTATGTCCGTTAAGCTCACAACCAGTCTTTCGCAACGTCTCGTCCTGACGCCGCAGCTGCGCCAGCGTATAGAGATGTTGCAGATGACCTCGCTGGAGCTGACCGATCTGATTCAGCAGCAGCTTCTTGAGAACCCTGTGCTCGAAGAGGTCGCGTCTCACGAAGAGACGCAGGAGCTGTCCGAGAAGATTCTGGACCAGCTGGCCGACGGCGACCCGGCGAGTAGTTTCGACGTGGCGGCGGCCGAACCCGCGGGCAACGATCTGAACGGTGCTTCGGCCAACGGCTCCGGCGATGGCGAAGATGTATCTATGTACACGGAGGCCGGGTCGGGCCTGAATGAGGGAGGCGAGGCGGCCGGAGCGGTCGAAGGGGGCGAAGAGTTCAGCGCCGACGAGCCCCAGCGCGATGCCTTCGAGGAGATAGACTTCGGGCGCGAGTTTCAGGACTATCTTGATCCCGGCTATAAAACGCAGGAGTTCGAGTACAAGGAAGACGCGCCGACGTTCGAGCAATTTTTGACGCGCCCTCCCTCGCTCTCGGAACATCTGGAATGGCAGCTTCACATGAGCCCGATCAAGGGCGAGGTGTGCGAGGCGGCCCTTTGCGTGATCGGAAACCTGGACGGCGACGGGCGCTTGAGCGCGACGGACGAAGAGATTGCGGCGATGGGCGGCTGGTTGCCGGAGCTGGTTGAAGAGGCGCGCCAGGCCGTGATGCGATTGGAGCCGACCGGGTGCGGAGCGCGCGACGTGCGCGAGTGCCTGCACGTCCAGCTCGAAGCGCGCGGAGAGGGCGACCGACTGGCCGCCACGCTCGTTAAGGATCACCTCAACGACTTGCAGCAACACAAGCTGCCGAATCTATCCAAGCAGATCGGCATTGACGTGGACACGCTGCTCTCCGAGCTTGAAGTCATTCGCACGCTCGACCCTTATCCTGGCCGCCGCTATTCGTCGGACGAGCCGATCCTCATCGCGCCCGAGATATACATAGAGAAGCTGGACGAGTTGAAGGACGACGAACAGGACGAACTCGGAGGCTACATCATCTACTTTGCCGACGACGGCAGCCCGCGCCTGCGCATCAGCCAGAACTACCAGAAGATGCTCTCGCAGCAGACGACTACGAAGGAGACGCGCGATTTCATACGCGACAAGATGCGCTCGGCCGTAGACCTGCTGCGCAACATAGAGCACCGCCGGCAGACCATCTACAAGGTTGTCGAATCCATCATCAAACGCCAGCACGAGTTTCTGGACAAGGGCGTGCAATACATCAAGCCGATGATGCTCAAAGACATCGCCGAAGACATAGGGATGCACCTCTCAACGGTGTCGCGCGTCGTCAATCGCAAGTACGCGCACACGCCGCAGGGCGTCATAGAGCTGCGCCGCTTCTTCACCGAAGGCATGATGAACGAAGAGGGCGAAGAGGTCTCGACGCGCATCATCAAGCTGAGGATCAAGAAGCTGATCGAGGAAGAGGACTCGCACAATCCTATTACGGACGATCAGGTGGTCAAGATTCTGACCAGAGAAGGCATCAAGCTGTCGCGCCGCACGGTCGCCAAGTACCGCGATCAAATGCAGATTCCGGGCTCGCGCGAGCGCCGCTCCGTAACGTGAAGCCGCGCGGGTGGTGCGCGTGGCCGTGGCGCTTTCTTAGACGGGCGCTTCCTGCGGGGCCAGCAGCGCGAGCGCGCGTGTGGGCGCGGCGTATAAAAGTTTAGCTCTCGAAATTAATCAATCATCAGCATCCGCACGGGGGCGGACGTGTCCCTCCCGGGCGCGGCCCCCGTGCTGAAAACAGACGAGGAGGGAATGTCCTGATGGAATTTGAATATACAGGTCGTCACGTTGACGTGACGCCGTCGCTGCGCGCTCACGTCGAAGATCATTTCCAGAAGATCGAACATGTTTTTAATGATTCGACGGCCCGCGCTCACGTCATCATAGAGGTCGAGAAGAACCGTCAGATCGGAGAGATACTCGTCCACTGGCGCGAACACACCCTGACGGCCAGGGATACCAACGCCGACATGTACCAGGCGCTGACGCGCGCCATCGCCAAGATCGAAAAGCAGGCGCTCAAGCTGAAGAAGAAGATCATAGATCGTAAGCAGGGCGCGAAACCTACGGCCGCCGTGGCCCCGCAGCCCGACGGCCAGCTCGAATCCAGCCCGAGCCCACGCCCGCCGCGCATCATCGCCGCGCGCCGCTACTCCGTCAAACCCATGACGGCCGAAGAGGCTGCGCTCCGTCTCTCGGGCGAAGATGACCAGTTCCTGGTCTTCCGCGACGCCGATACGAATCGCCTCGGCGTGCTCTACAAACGCCGCGACGGTAATTTCGGTCTCATCGAACCCTGAGAACGGCGGCAAGCGACAAGTGACGAGTGACAAGCCCGGATCAAGCTTTTCCCTTGTCACTTGTCACTCGTCTCTGTTCGCTATCTTTTATGTCCGATCACCCGTCGATCACGGTCAGCGAGTTTCTGGCGCACGCTCCGCCCCGTCTTGAGCTGAGTGTGTTGGCCGGGGCCGCCGGAGCATCGGAGCGGCGACTCAGCAACCCGCGCATACAGAAGCTGGGCCTGGGGCTCGCGGGTTTCACAAACTATATTCATCCGGGCCGCATACAGATCGTGGGCCAGAGCGAAATCTGGTATCTGGGCCAGCTTGAGCCCCAGAGACGCCGCGACGCCATCCGGAATCTGACGCTCCAAACCATCTCCTGCGTGCTCGTCACTAAGGGGCTGGAGCCGCCCGTCGAATTGATCGCGGCGGCGGACGAGGCCGCTCTGCCGCTGCTCAGAACGCCGCTCCTCAGCTCGGTCGCCATCAACATTGCGACGGAATACCTACAGGAGATGCTCGCGCCGCTTGCGGTGCGTCACGGCGTCCTGCTCGATCTCTACGGGCTCGGAGTCCTGCTCGAAGGGGCGTCAGGAATAGGGAAATCAGAATGCGCGCTCGATCTTGTGGCGCGCGGGCATCGACTGGTCTCGGACGACGTGGTCGAGATCAGGCGCACGGGCCCGGATCGCCTGATCGGCAGCGCGCCCGAGCTGCTGCACGCTCACCTTGAGATTCGCGGGCTCGGCATCATAAACATACGCGACCTGTTCGGCGTCTCGGCCATCAGCGCGGCGAAAACCATAGACCTCTCGATCAGGTTAGAGCGATGGGACGACGCGCTCGAAGTCGATCGTCTCGGCATAGACGCGCAAGTGCTCGACATCCTGGGCGTCGGCGTGCCGCAGGTCTTGATACCGGTCAGCCCGGGCCGTAATCTTTCGACGCTGGTCGAAACGGCGGTGCGCGTGCAGCTGCTCAGGATGCGGGGCTACAACGCTGCGCGCTCATTCGTGGAGCGCCACGCGCAGCTCATTGAAGCGGCGGGCGATGGCGCGGCAGGCGGAGGCGCGGAGGCTAAGGGGGCGGGCGCGCGGCAAGCGGGACAGGGCGCGGGCGGCGCTACGGACTCGCGCACGGCTGGAGATGGTGAATAATAAAGAGCTGGGTGAAGGCGGCCACGCGCCCGACATAGTCATCATTACGGGCCTCAGCGGCTCCGGCATGTCGTCGGCTACGAATGCCTTTGAAGACCTGGGCTACTTCTGCGTCGATAACCTGCCGATCACGCTCTTGCCGACCTTCGCCCGGCTGGTCGAAAAGGGCGAGGACGAAGATGCCAGGATCGAGCGCGCCGCGCTGGTCATAAATATACGCGAGGGACATTTCCTCTCCGAGTTCGACGCAAAGCTTCAATCGCTGCACGAGCACGGGCTGGATGTCTTCATACTCTTTCTGGAAGCTTCGGACGAAGTGCTTCAGCGCCGTTTCAGCGAAACGCGCCGCCCGCACCCCGCCGATACGGACGACGGCCTTGTGGCCGCCATACGCGCCGAGCGGGCCGCCATGAAGGAGATTCGCGCGCACGCCGATTACATCATAGACACCTCGGAGCATACGGTTCACACGCTGCGTCAGCTCCTGGTCGAACGTTTTAGCCCCGACACGGCTGAGCGGCCCATGCGCGTGCAGGTCTTGAGCTTCGGTCATAAGTACGGCAATCCGCCCGACATGGAATTGATGTTCGACGTGCGTCACCTGCCCAATCCTCATTTCGTTCCGGAGCTGCGCGAACTGTCTGGCCACGACCCGCGCGTCGTCCAATTCCTGAAGTCGAAGCCGGAGGTCGAAGAGACCATCCGGCGCTTCAACGATCTGCTGGATTACCTGCTGCCGCTTTACAAGCGGGAGGGAAAGTCGTATGTCACAGTCGGGATCGGTTGTACGGGCGGCCGTCATCGCTCGGTTATGGTCGCCAACGCGCTGGCGCGACGCCTGCGCCGTGCCGGGTTCAATGCCCAGGCCATCCACCGTGACGTGCGAAAAGTAAAACGACGCCGTAGAAAGGAGAAATGACGAAGGCTTGACGGCGAAGGTCTTCTCCGAGGAAGAGAGAGAGAGAGAGAGAGGGCTCCGCCGGTTGCTTCATCATTCACCGTTTCGATTATGAAAGAGAATCCTGATAAGAAGGAGGCGTCGGAAGCGGGGCCCAGGCGGTACGTCGCGGGCGTGATCGTGACGCACGGACATCTTGCAAACGATCTGCTGGCGGCAGCCGAAATGATCGTCGGCGCGGTCTCGCACATCACCTTCGTCTCCATCGGCTGGCATGATGACGTAGACGCGGCGCGCGCAGAGGTCGAGCGCGCCATCCGCCAGGTCTCGCAGGGGCGCGGCGTGCTCCTCCTGACAGACATGTTCGGAGGCACGCCGACAAATATCGCCGCCATGTTTCTAGCCGAGGGCGAAGTCGAAGTCGTGACGGGCGTGAACCTGCCTATGGTCATCAAGCTGGCGAGCCAGTCGGAAGGCGAATCGCTCGCCGATGTCGCGCGCAGAGTGCGCGATCAGGGGCGAGAGGGAATCTATCTGGCGGGCGATCTTCTAGCGCCGCATAAGAAGAGTTAAATGGTAGAACGGCGAGTCCGCATAGTTAATCGCCTGGGCCTTCATGCGCGTGCGGCGGCGCAGCTGGTGCGGATGGCGAACGGCTACCGCTGCACAGTGCGCCTTGAGCGGCTTGATGGTAGTGCGAAGGCGGATGCAAAATCCATCTTGAGCGTACTGATGCTGGCCGCCGCGCGCGGCACCGAGCTGTTGCTGGCCGCCGAGGGCACGGACGAAACGGAGGCTGTCAGCGCCCTCAGCGAGCTGATAGGCTCCGGCTTTGGAGAGATGGAAGCTTGAGAGAACGTGTCAGAGGGGTGAAGAAGAAGGAGGAGCACTGGCGCGGCCTGGGCGTCTCCGACGGCGTCGTCCTGGGGCGTGTGCTGCGTATTCACACGGGCACGCGACAGATATACCGCGAGACCCTGGACGAAGCGGCCGTCGCGCGCGAGCTGAGGCGCTTTCGCGCCGCCGTGCGCTTGTCTCGACGGCAACTGCTGGCCGTCAAGGCCCGCGCCGAGAAAGAGCTTGGAGCGGATCACGCTTATATCTTCGACGCGCATCTACTAATGCTCGAAGATCGCAAGCTTCTGGACGAGGTGGAGAACTACATCGAGCGCGAGCGCGCCAACGCCGAGTGGGCCATCAAGGTCGCCTCCGACGGGCTGCTCGCCGTCTATAGCAAGATCAAGGACGAATACCTGCGCGAGCGCGGCTCCGATATAGAGGACGTGGCCCAGCGTCTTCTGGTCGCGCTGCGGGGCGAGCGGCCCGGCTATCGCCAGCTGACGGAGGATGCCGTGATCGTCGCCGAAGATTTGCTGCCCTCTGCGATGGCCGAACTCGACCTGGAACACGTGCGAGCCATCGCTACCGATGTCGGCGGGTGGACATCGCACATGGCGATCATCGCGCGCGGCCTGGGCATTCCGGCGGTCGTCGGCTTGCGCGACCTGTATCGCCGCGCGCGCACCGGAGACGAGATCGTGGTCGATGCCTTGAGCGGCGAAGTCGTGCTTCATCCTTCGACGGCAACTAAAGAATCCTATCAATCAATCGCCACGCGCGCGACGCTGGCCAGGGCGGCGACCGCGGACGGCCCGCGCGGACTCTTACGCACGCAGGACGAGGTCGAGATCACCTTGCGGGCCAACGTCGAGCTGCCCGCCGAATACGAGGGCGTGAGCCGTTACGGCGCGCGCGGCATCGGACTCTACCGCTCGGAATTCCTGATGTCTAAGCGCGGCGTGATGCCCTCTGAGGACGAGCAGTGCGAGGCTTACATGGAGGTCGCTCGGCTCGCGGGCGAGGCGGGCGCGACCGTTCGCCTCTTCGACCTTGGCGGCGATAAGATGGGCGGACTGGCCCTGGAAACCGAGCGCAATCCGGCCCTCGGCCTGCGTGCGATTCGCTTCTGCCTGACCCACGAGGATGTGCTGCGAACGCAGGCGCGCGCCGTGCTCCGCGCTGCCGCTGCGGGTCGGCTCGACATAGTGTTGCCGATGATCTCGGACGTGACGGATGTCAGGCGGGCGCGCCGCATTATCGACGAAGAGCGAGGAAAGCTTGAGCAGGAGGGACGAGAGACGGGGCGGGTCAAAATAGGGGCGATGATCGAAGTGCCTTCGGCCGTCTGGGTCGCCGATAGACTGGCGCGCGAGGTCGATTTCTTCAGCCTCGGCACGAACGACCTGGTACAGTACCTGCTGGCGGTCGATCGCGGCAACGACGAGGTGGCCGACTGGTTTCGCTCGCTGCACCCGGCCGTCCTTCACAGTATCTCGCACACGATAGAGGCGGCGCGCAGGGCCTCTATCCCGGCGGTCGTCTGCGGCGAGATGGCTGCCTCGCCCGTCTACGCAGTGCTGCTAGTTGGCCTGGGGGCCACAGACTTCAGCATGACGCCGTCATCGATTCCGCGCGTCCGGCGCGCCGTCGCCGGGATTCGGTACGAGGATGCACATGCAATCGCGCTGCGATGCCTCGACTGTGAAAGCGCCGACGAGGTCGAAGAGCTTGTCCGTGTGAGTCTCCCGGCGCGCTGGCCGCATCTTTTTCCGCCAGAAACCTTGCCAGCGCCCAAGCATAGAGAGTAAAATCACGGAGCAAGTGAACTCCATTTGCCCCAGAGTTTAACTTGTCGCCAGCGAATTTCGAGCAGTCCCCCAATGCGGGCATAAAGACTGCGACCGTAAAGAGCCCTTCATTAGCGATCCTGGCCGCGAGGCTTCTACGCCATCACGTGCAGCCGCCGCGCCGGAGCGTGACGTTTCCTCTAATATAGTGCCGTGCGAGGATGCGATTCTTTGAACCGTTGATTTGGAAGTAGTATCTTCCAAGGTTTAGGTGAACGGTGATGCTAAGTCGCTTGTACAAAATGACGGGCGGTCGCGAGCGCAGAAATTGGGCCGGAAGTCTCTGCTGCCTGCTCCCACTGCTGATCGTGTGCTTCGCGGGCTATGCGTGGCTGGCAGACTCGGCCGGCGAGGCCGCCGGGAGTGCCTT
>DASQYE010000198.1:0-3024 GCA_035639355.1 Pyrinomonadaceae bacterium | reverse complement strand
TTATTCGCTTAGTTATTAGTTCAATCCTTCATCCCTCCGCCCTCCGCCCTTGTCCCTTCTCTTAGGGAGGTTCCCCCTTGCGAAGAGATTTCCTCTACGGGGCAGGCGCGCTCGTCATGCTCTTGTGCCTGCTCTGGCATGTGTCGCCCATCGTTGCGCAGCAACCGACGGGGACGACTCCGCCGCAGCCCGCTGCCGGGCCCGGACAAACACAGCCGCCGCGAGCCCCCGACCGCCGCGCCGCGACGACGACGCAGAACGCTCCCCCAGCGTCAGGCGAGCAATCATCGTCGGAGCAGAGGGAAGACCGCCCGTCGCCCTACTACGATTACCCTTTCGGCAGCCGCACCACACAGAGGCGCACGCTCTCCCTGGACGAAGCGGTAGGGCTGGCGCTCTCTAACGCCTCCGCCTTCCAGCAGTCGCAGTACGACGAGCGCATCGCCCGCGAAGATGTCAGGCAGGCGCGCGCAGCCTTTTTCCCGGAGATCACGGTTCCGCTCACCTACTTCGGCACGACGCCTTCAAGAGTGCGCGCCGAGGGCGAGCCGCTTGTCAACAGCTACGTCTCTTCGAGCGCCATCAACGAAACGATCGCCCTGGTTAACGCGAGCGGGCAGATAGACCTCTCGGGTGCTTTGCGCGCACAGCTTCGTCGCAGCCGTCAACTGCTGGCCGCCGCTCATGCCGGCGCGCAGGTGGCGCGGCGAGACCTCGTGCTCGCCACCGTCGATGCTTATTACGCGCTGGCGTTGGCGCGACAGAAACGCCGCCTCGCCGACGAGGCTTTGGGACTGGCCGAGGGCTTCGTGAAGGTCTCGGAATCTTTGAAGACGCGCGGCGACGGTGAAGAGGCAGACGTGTTCCGCGCCGTTTCGGCGGCGCGCACGCGGCGCGACGAGTTGGAGCAGGCCCGCGCCAGCGAAGCGGCCGCTATGGACTTGCTGCGGTCTCTGACGGGCGTGGACTTCAACACCTTCGTCGGCATCAGGCGTTTGACGGAGGTCGTTCCGACCGTGAGTGATTTCCTAGGCTACACGGAGGAGATAATCAAAGCCAGGCCAGAGTTCAACCTGCTCGAAGCGCGCAAGCGCGCCGCCCTGCAAGAGGCGAGGCTGGCGCGAGCCGAGCGACTGCCGCAACTGAGCTACAGCGTCAACGGCGGTTTCGACGCCGGAGACTTTCGCCCTCTGGGCAGATACGCCGGAGGCTCAGCCATCTTCACGCTCACCATCCCCGTCTTCAACTTCGGCGCAAGCCGAAGCCGCGAGACGCAGGCGCGCCTTCGCGCAGAGCAGCTGGATGTCGAGCGCGCTAGCACCCTCAGACAGTTCCGCCAGGAATTTTACACGACGCGCGCCGCCGCGCTCGCCGCGCTCAACCGTATCAGGGAAGCTAAAGCCGCATCGGAGGCGTCCGAGCAGAATATAACGCTGGTCTTCACTCGCTATCGTCTCAGGAAAGCCGGCATTACGGACGTGATCGACGCGCAGTCCTCCTTTGCCGGGACGCGCACGGCCTATTACCAGGCCATCACAGACTATTACACACAGCGCATACGGCTCGAACCAGACCCCGAGCAGCTATTGCAGCAGCATCAATCTCAGCCGGAAGCTTTAAGCACGACGCGTAGGCCGCTCCACGCCTGCACGCTCTCCGTCGCGCAAGCGCCTGCCATCGGCGGCTTTCAGCTTGGGATGACGATTGAAGAGGTGCGCGGGCGCTTTCCGAACAATTCCATCCCCGCGCCGGACGAGCGCGGCGTCTCTACCATGCACCTCCGAGGCATCAAATCGCCCCCCGGCTCTGCCCTTGAGGATGCGAGCGGCCTCACCGTAGAGTTTCTGGACGGGCGGCTCTCATATATACGGGTCAGCTATCCGGTCACGAACAGGTGGCAGAGCAAGGACGAGTTCGTCGCTCATATCGCGGAGCATCTAAACATCAGCGGCTCCTGGAAACCCTTCTACGATTGGGAGAATAAGATGATACGTGATTCCGAAGACCTCAGAGACATGGCGCTCGAATGCAACGGCTTCCGCCTCAGCGCCGGGATCGGCATCGAAGGGCTAGGCGGCAGCGACCAGACGCCGCACCTTGAGCTTGAGGATATTGCCGCCGCGCAGACCGTCAAATCACGCGAAGAACGCTAAGAGCAGGGATGAGGGATGAAATAAAAGCTTCTGCCTTTTCTTATTCATCCCTCATCCCTCCGCCCTCATCCCTTCTTTCATCCTCCCAGGACTCGCAGGGCGCGGGGAAGGATGCGAAAGGTGGCGGGGGTGAGACCGCGCACGTTGCCGTCTGCTTCGACTAGCAGAGGGTCGTCCGGCGTCTTCACCCGCACGCTCGTGGCTTGAAGGGTACGAACCCTTGGATTAGATAGATGCGCGCCGCGACGTATGCGCGGCAGCTCGCGCAGGATCATGGCGCGCGACAATCCGTCGGCCGCTATCACCAGGTCCATCATCCCGTCATCGAGCCTGGCATCTGGCGCGAACATCATCCCGCCGCCCGCGTACCTTCCGTTGGCGACGGCGATCAGGTTCGACGTACACTCGATCAAGGTCGGCCCGTCGCAGTCTATCGAGACGACGGCGCGACGCTCGCGCCATTTCATGAGCGCGCCGAGCGCCGCCTGTACGAAACGCGCCTCGCCCGGAAGCCTGAGCGCGAAGCCCGTCTGTCGCGCGACGCGCGACGCCACCTCCGCGCCGATTCCTATCGTCGCCGCGTTGAGGCAGATGAATTCGTGCGCCCCCTCGTCCGTATGTCCGCAGATCACGTCCACGAGGCGCTTCCTCGCCGCAGTAGCAGCCGTATTATCCTCGCCATGATGATGCGCGACGAGTCGCATGGCCCAACGCTTTGCGCTCTCCCGCTTGCCTTGCAGCAGGCCGCGCGCGAAATCGTCGCCCGTCCCGGCCGGAATGACGGCCAGCACGGCCTCTTTGTTGATCGGCGCGGGAAGAGCAGCCGGGTCTGGTCTCTCTGCGCTGGTGTCGAAAAAACCTGCCGCCGCTT
>DASQYE010000197.1:0-6047 GCA_035639355.1 Pyrinomonadaceae bacterium | reverse complement strand
ACATCGCGCTTTGACGGTCGCCCGCCACCGCCTCAATCTTAATCGCGCCGAGAGAGGCCAGGCGGCAGAACCCGCTCAGGTAATTCAACTTCCGACGCTCGCGTAGACTCGCACAAGTTTAGCGGAGCCTTACAAATAGAGGGCAGCAGGTAGAGAGCGCTGATTTGACGCTTTCCCCGCTGCCCTTCACTTTTGGCTTTCAATCTTCCTCAGCCGACCTGCCGCAGAGTTATCTTCTCCTTGATGGTGTTGGCCTTGCGCTCCGACGTTAGCTTCTCAAGCTCATCTATATGAAGCTGCTCTTGATAGATGCGCTCCTCAAGCTGGAAGCGGACGGGCCTGTTTTTATCCCCGCATGCCTCCCAGGCGGCCATATAAGCCTCCATCGCCTCGCGTTCGAGCGCCAAATCCTGTCTGAGCATCTCGGCCAGGTCCGTCGATTGGCGAATCATTGACGGCTCGACCGTAGGCAGGCCGCCGAGCGCCACTATCTTGTCGCCGAGCGTGGTCGCGTGCTCCTGCGATTCTTCGCTCTGCTTGCGAAAGTAGGAGCGGTAAACCTCGCGCTCAGTACCAGTTACCAGAAAGCTGTGCTGCATGTATTGAACGACCGCCGCCAGCTCCAGGCTCAGCGCGCGGTTAAGTTGCTCGACCAGTTCCGTATTCGCCATAATCATCTCCCGGCTCAAATCTATCTGCCATTGAATTTGAAGTACGGGCCGATGATAAGCCGAGGCGGCCGCCTGAGTCAACTGTAAATCCTTATGAATCAACAATTAACATTGAAATTCGATTTCAGTTCCAAAAAGGGAAGCGTGCCGCAGAGGACGATTTGGCGCGCGCGCCGGGGCGTAGAGGCTCCGGCCGTGGCGCTTTGCGGCGCTTTCAGGTGACAGCGCCGCCGTCTACGATCACGACCTCGCCGTTCATAAAGCTGTTTCGGTCGCTGACCATGAAGGCGGCGTATTCGGCAAGTTCTTCGGGGCGACCCAGGCGACCCCGCGAGACCCAGAAATCGTGCATCTGTAAAAGTCTGTCGGGCAGAGTGGCCGCCAAGTCCGTATCGAAGATTCCGGCGGCGATGGCATTGACGGCGATGCCGAACGTGGCCGCTTCGCGCGACAGGCATTTGGTGAAACCTATGACGGCGGCCTTGGACGTGGCGTAGTGCACCGAAGTAGGCAGGGCGCGAATGGCCCCTATGGAAGTGATGTTAAGGATGGTTCCCCTTCGCTGGCGAATCATCTGCTTGTAGATGGGCTTCGTCACGGCGAACAATCCGTTGACGTTCGTATTTATCACCTCGTCCCAGGCGCGATCTGTAGTCGTCGCAAAATTATCGCCGCGATTGATGGCCGCGTTATTGACCAGAATATCAATGCCGCCCCACTCCTCTACCAGCTCGCGCGTCAATCTTTTCAACCCGACGCGATCCGTGACGGAAACCTTAAAGGCGCGCGCGCGTCTTTTGTGGGCCCTGATCTTCTGGCCGACCGTCTCGGCCAGGTCGTCGCGCGAGCTATAGTTAAAAGCTATGTCCGCGCCCTCGCGTGCAAACACGTCGCACAGCGCCGCGCCGATGCCGCGCGTGCCGCCCGTGATAAAAGCGCGCTTTCCTTCGAGCAAAAGACTCACCAGTAGAGGTCTCCAAAAAGCCCGCCTCGACCGGGGCTCGCAGGCGGGCGCGGATAGAAGATCATGTTCGTTTTCAGTGAGATTAAATCCCGAAAGGCGTGCAATCGTCAACCCGTTACGGATTACACGGGCTCCGCTTTTTCAGCGATTGACCGATTCCACCAGCAGCGGCTCTTCAAGCGCCATCACGGGCGCGGGGATAAGGGCCGTGATCTCCTCAACGATATGTCGGGTCGAGTTGGGGATGGCGAGCCCTACGGTTGCGGCCCGCATCGCGGCGTAATGTTTCGAGTCTTCGACCATACGGCGAATCACGGGCACTATGTCGGTCGCGTGTTGCAGGAGCACGCCCGCCCCGCGCTTGACGATGAGAGCGCCCGCACCTGCCTCCTGCGGCATCGGAGGCGTGATCGCGTCGGCGATGATCGGCAAGCGGCACGCCAGCGCTTCAAAGGTCGTCAACCCGCCGAGCTTCGAGATCATCACATTGGCAGCATTCATCAACTGTTCTACGTGCTCGGAGTAGCCTATGACCTTGACCGGAAACTTCGCCGTTTCGGCCAGGCGCGAGGCTTCCATGCGCAGCTCTTCATTCTTGCCCGCCAGGAATATTGCCTGCACGTCCAACTCGCCGCGCACCAGCTCACGAAAAATCTGCGGGATATTTCCGCCGCCGGCCCAGCCCGCATTGACGAAGACCGTGAACTTTTGCGGATCGAGTCCGAGAGCGGTGCGAGCCGCCTGCGCCGCCTGCTCGCCCGGAAACTCGAATTTAGGATGGACCGGCATCCCGGAGACTTTGATTCGTTCGGGCGCGACGCCGTAATCGATCAACTGCTGCCGCGCCTCGGGGCTTGCGACCAGGTAAAGGCGCACGTCGTCGCAGGCCCAACCCTTCCAGAACCCGTAGCAGGGGTCTGTGACGACGGTGACGAGCGGAATCTTGTCCGCCAGCTTTAGCTCTTTAAGGAGGCGCGCGATTCCGTGCTGCGTGAGAGGATGAACGCTGACGACGACGTGCGGGCACCAGCGCTCGAAAAGGTCGCTCAGGTAGCGGACGCCTCGCGTGTAAAAGAATTCTCGCGTCTCCGGGCGAAAGCGATTGACGGCCCAGTACAGGTACTTCATCCAGTGCTGATGGTTGCGCAGCAGCCAGTTATAGAACCGCACGAGTTTTTCCGTGACAGCGTGCGACTCTTCAATAGCGCGCACCACGCGCACTGCATAGGAGCGCCCGTTAAAGAACTTCTGCACGCCGGCCACGATCGCCGCGGCAGCCGAGCGATGGCCGCCGCCCGTGTCCGACGAGATGATAAGAATTTTTGGAACCCTTGCTCTAAACATAAGATCAGATGTTAGATATCCGATGCTAGATGTTAGTGTCTTGATGTTAGCGTCTTACTGACATCTAGCATCTGCTTTTACGCTTTCACCGTCAGGCCGTCGGCTTGCGGCTCTTCGCCGCCCATGCTCTTTCGTGCCTTCTTCATCTCGCGCTCAAGCCTCTTGATTTGAATCAGGTGCTTCGGATTGAAGGGCAGGCTTGGATAGTAGCTGTTCGATTCATGCGTGCACCAGCAGCCGTCGGCAGCCTTCTTGCGCCGTTCCTTCATGGCGGGCGAGAGCCAGAGTTTTTGAAAATCCCAATCGTGATCGCGCAGATTTCCGATCGGCGCTAGATTTTCGCAGGACGAGACAGTTCCTTCGTCGTAGATGACAGCGCCCGCAGTCCCGGCGTAGCAGGTCATCTGCGCCTTCTGTTGCTCCTGCGCGCGTGCTATCAGCCCGTGCATGTAGATGTCGATCGCCGCTTTGAAGAACCCTGCGTCGCCGCCGTAATTATTTTTGATGGCGGCGTGGCGCGAATCGTCGTCAATCATCTGCGCGAGCCGCGCGTAGCGAGAATGGTCTATGTCCAGCTCTACGGGATCGGCCGAGGGCGGACGAATATAGTTGAAGTTGACCTTATCGGGTTTGAGATCGTACTTCAAAAAATCGTACCACTCGAAGATGGTGTCCTGGTTCGAGTGCATGAAGCAGGTGCAGGTCTGTATGTCGAGTCGCGGATACTCCTTCTTGATCGTCTGGAGCTGCCTGGCGGTGTCGATGGCTATGTCCCAGGAGCCGGGCTTCTGCCTGATCTTCTCGTGCTGTTCTTTGAGGCCGTCGAGTCCCAGCGCGACCGTGACGTTAAGGTTCGGGCACTCGTCAAGAAGACGCGTCACATCCGGGATAATGCGCTTCTGAATCTGGCCGTTCGACATCAAGTAGACCGATTCGAGCCTGTTGTTTTCGTAGAAAGCGCGTACGATCTCCGGCAAATCCTTGCGCGTGAAGGGCTCGCCTCCAGCTAAGATAAGCACGCCCAGATTGCCGCCCAGCGTCTCGGAGATTTTTTGAATCTCGTGCGTCTTCATCTGCAACTTCTTGCGCGGGCGATCGTCCAACTCTTCCGTGAAGAAGCAGTGGGTGCAGCGCATATCACAGACGGATGTGACCAGTATGTTGAGCAGCACGGGCGCAAAGGGCTGGCCCAGCGCGAGCCGCGCGTAGCGCTTCAAAAGCTCTCTTGTCGTGTAATCCATTATTGCCTCAAAAATAAATAATCGCGCCCTGACCCGCGTGTCCATAGTACGGCCGCCGGGTACGGGACGAAACGTAACAGATACGGTATTTCGAGCACCTTGTCAACGCGAAGAGGGTGGCCGCCCGCGCACACTCTCAAGCGCAAGGAGATTAGATGCTAGGAAGCCGCGCTGCGCTCGCCGCGTCCCTGTATTCCGAGCGCCCGCATACGCCTGTAGAGGTGGCTGCGATCGACGCCCATCAATTCGGCCGCGCGCGAGACGTTGCCCTCGGCTTCGGCCAGCTTTCTCTGAATGAATTCGCGGTGATAAGCGTCCGTCGCCTCTTTGAACGAGGGAAAGCGAAAGGAGGCGGCCGGCGGCTCTTCGCCGCCCAGGGGTGGAAGATCAGACGTGCCGACCTTAACCTTCGAGTGCATGATGACCACGCGCTCGACCGTATTCCGCAGCTCGCGCACGTTGCCGGGCCACGAATAATTCTGCAAGGCGTCGAGCGCTTCCGTCTCGAAACGTTTCGGCCGCTTGCCGTAGGCCGTGGAGAATTTCTGGTTGAAATGCTCTACGAGCAGCGGCACGTCTTCAAGACGCTCGCGAAGCGGGGGCAGTTCGAACGGAATGACGTTGAGACGATAGAAGAGGTCGGAGCGGAAATTTCCCTGCTCGATCTCCACGTCAAGGCGCTTGTTGGTGGCGGCCAGGATGCGAACGTCCACGCGCACGCTCTGGTTGCTTCCGACCGGCTCGAAGCGCTGTTCCTCAAGCACGCGCAAGACCTTTGCCTGGACGCGCGAGCTCATGTCGGCGATCTCGTCCATGAAGAGCGTGGCCGTGTCGGCCAACTCGAATTTGCCCTTCTTGGCCGTCGTCGCGCCCGTGAACGCGCCCTTGACGTGCCCGAACAGCTCGGATTCGACCAGCTCTTCGGGGATGGCCGCCGAATTCACTTCGACGAAGGGAGAGGCGGCGCGGCGCGACTGTGCGTGGATGGCGCGGGCGACCAATTCCTTGCCCGTACCCGATTCGCCGTAGATCAGCACGCGGCCGTCTGTCGGGGCGACCACCTCTATCTGCTTGCGCAGCGCGCGCATGGCGACCGACTCGCCGATCATGGCGTATTCGCGGTTCAGCTCTATCACCAGCTCGGCGTTGACGCGCTCAAGCTGTTTCTGCCTGAGCGCATTGCGCACGGCGAGTACGGTCTTCTCGATCGAGAGCGGCTTCTCTATGAAGTCGAACGCGCCGAGCTTGGTGGCGCGCACGGCCGTCTCTATATTCCCGTGGCCGGAGATAATCACGACGGCCGGATCAGCGCCGACGGCCCGCATCTGTTTCAGCGTTTCGAGCCCGTCGATTCCCGGCAGCCAGACATCCAGCAGCACGCAGCCGTAGGCGCGGCGCTCAAGCGCCTTGAGACACTCCTCGCCCGTGGCGACCGCCTCGGTCGCAAAGCCCTCGTCTTCGAGCACGCCGCGCAGCGTCTCGCGAATGCCGCGCTCGTCGTCAACTATTAGAACCGATTCAGCCATTGGATGCGGGTAAAAGCTCGATCGTAAATTTCGCGCCGCGCGGATGGTTGGCTTCGACGCGGATGTGGCCGCCGTGCTCCATGATGATGCGCTGGACGATGGCCAGGCCGAGGCCCGTTCCGCGCCCGCGCGTCGAGAAGTAGGGTTGAAACAGGCGAGAGAGAACGTCGCGCGGAATGCCGTGGCCCGTGTCTGCGATCTCGACCATAAGGACGCCGCGCGACGCGTGATGCGCCGTCGCGACCGTTATGCGGCGCTCGCCTTCGACCCCGGCCAGGGCTTCCAGCCCGTTATCTATCAG
>DASQYE010000196.1:0-4170 GCA_035639355.1 Pyrinomonadaceae bacterium | reverse complement strand
CAGGGATTGAGATTCACGCGCAGGTGGTGCTCTGTCCAGGCATCAACTGCGGCCGAGTTCTGGAACGCACCATACGGGAGCTAGCCGCCGAGCACCCGCGCATCAAGAGCGTGGCGATCGTCCCGCTAGGGCTGACGCGCTACAACACGGACGAGCGCCTTACGCCCGTCACGCCCGAGTTCTGCCGGCGCACGATACTGGAACTCGCGCCCTTACAGAGAGAGATGCGAGCGCGCCTCGGCACTACTTTCGCCCTTCTTGGCGACGAGATTTACCTGCGCGCGGGACGCCGCCTGCCCGGTCGAAAGCATTACGGAGATTATCCGCAGATCGAAGACGGCATAGGGATGGTGCGCGCCTTCGACAACGAATTCCGCGCGCTCTGGCGAAGGCTTGAGCGCCGCCCGGAAAAGCCTCTTCTTAATCCCTCGCATGTAACGGTGATGACGGGCACGCTTTTCGCTCCCGTCCTGAAGAGCAGGCTAGACCGCCTGAACCGTCGCTTCGGCACGAGGCTGGAGGTCGTGGCGGTTGAGAATCGCTACTTCGGCGGTGATGTTTCCGTAGCCGGACTACTGACGGGCGAAGACCTGCTGGCGGCGCGCCCCAGGGTTCGCGGGAGTTTTGTGGTCATCCCCGGCTCGATGCTTAAAAGCGGTGAAGAAGTGATGCTCGACGGCGCAACGCTCGGGGATGTGCAGAGCGAGTTCGCAATGCCTGTTCAAGCACTGGATTTTCACTCCTTCTCGCGCCTGCTCTTCGCCCGCTAAAGAAGAGAGCGGGCTTTTGCGTCCCCCCTGGCCCGAATCCGTTTATCCTCTTCGGAAAATCGGGAGCATCGTTCGAGAAACGGATGCTGTGATAGAATCCTGTCTCTGGCGCGGCAATCTGAAAACGAGCCCTATTCTTTTCGCACGATGGCGACGATGGCCTTTGAACAAATGTCTCTCGCTCCGCTCGGCGCGGGCGATCTGATTGATCGCGCCGTGAGGCTCTACCGCCGTCACTTCTTCACGCTTATAGGCATCAACGCGCCGCCGGTTCTGGTCACGACGCTCGGCTCCGTGCTGACGGCGATTAGCTGGCGCGAGCTGATGGCGACCGGCAGCGATTCCGCGCTCGCCCTTTACGTCGTCATGCTGATCGCCGGAAGCGTGCTCTTTCTGGTCGGGATGCTACTCAACCTGATAGTGATGGGCGGGGCGACGCGCAATCTGGTGACGCATCTTTTATGGAACGAGCCGGTGTCGGCGCGCGCCACTTACCGTAATGTGCGCGCGCGATTCTGGGGGCTGCTCGGCGCAAGCATTCTGGTCAGCGCGTGGATAGGCTTCTCAGCCTTTCTGGCTGCTATGGGTTTGCTCTTCGTCTTCAACATCATGGCGATAGGCGCAGTCCTCTTCATGTACATTGCCAGCTGGCTATCGGCCGTTGTCGGCATCATCAGCGTGGTGGTGGGCATAATGGTGGCGCTGTGGTTCTTCTTTTTCCTCATCAAGCGCTTCGTATACGTGCCGCAGGTCATGCTGGTCGAAGGCAAGGGCGTGTTTGAAGCCTTCGGGCGCAGCTCGGCGCTGGCGCGCGGCAACGTCCGTCGTTTGATGGCGATGTTTCTCTTCACGTGGTTCGCCAGCTGGTCGGCGCTGATGATCCTGATTATCCCGCTCGGTGTGTACGGCTTCTTGAACGGCATCAACCCGTCTCCGTTTGACGCCGCGAACTGGCCCGCGTGGTATGCGATTGGCTATAACGTGGTGGCCCAATCAAGCTCTATCCTGCTCGCGCCGATATGGATGCTGGGGCTTTCGCTGCTTTATGTTGACGAGCGCGTGCGCCATGAGGGCTACGACATAGAGTTGATGGCGGCGCGAAGGCTGGGCGACATGCCTGCGGAAGTGCGCGGGCGAGATGCCCTGCCTTATATTCCGGCGCTTGTGACGCAAACGACAGCTCAGCCGCAGCCTCCGACGAGCACGCCAAGCACATACGGTTCCGTGCTCAATCTACGCTGAAAACCAGGGAACGTGAGCGAAAGAGCTTACTCCATGACGGGCCAGGATCAATCCTATGTCGCGCCGCAGAAGCGCCGCAGCGCGCTTCCCGACGTGCGCGCGAGCAAGAAGGGCATGGCCCTCCTCATGCGGCCGGTTCGCGCGCGAACAACCGTCTGCGCCGCGCTGCTCATCCTGATTTCGTGCTTGAGCATAAAGGCCGCCGCCATCTCTCTGGCCGAATATCGTGAGCGCATAGGCCAAGCCACGATCGCGCTCGACTCCGTCTCCACCTTCGACGAAGGCGTAAGCGACAGGGAGCAGACGGCGCGCATCGCCTCGACTTTGCGCGAGGTGCGCCGGGAGGTTCCGCCGACCCTCGCGGTCGAATGGAACGGCGCGCCGACCGAGGTCAGCAATGCCTGGCTTGACGACGCGCTGAAAGAGTACGAGAAGCTTTCCCCGCATGATGCGCGACGCGCCGTTGTGCTCCTGAGCATTACCGAACGGCTGCACGCGCTTGGCGAGCGGTTGGATGAGGTCTTAAAGGCGAAAGCGACCGGGCCTCAAACCAGGGACGAGGATAAGGCGCGACTCGCCGAAATACTGCGCCGCCCCGAATACAACAAGGCGGCGCAGGAGAGCGCGATCGCGCGTCTCTGGGCGAGGTTCAAGAGATGGCTGAACAGCCTGTTTTCCAGAAAAGAAGCGCCCGAGCCGCAGACCATAGAGCGCGTTCCCGTCGCGACGAACCTGGCGGAGATCATCGTCATCGCGCTGGCGCTCTTTGTCATAGCCTATGCGGCCTGGAAGCTCGCGCCCAGATTTATGCGCCATCGCGGAGACCGCAGGCGCGGCAAACGCGAAGCGCGAGTCGTCCTGGGCGAACGCCTGGAGCCCGACCAGACGGCCTCGGACATACTGGCCGAAGCCGAAAAGCTGGCACGCGCGGGCGATATTCGCGGCGCGATCCGCAAAGGCTACATAGCCGTCCTGTGCGAGCTTGGCGACCGCAAAATCTTGCGCCTCGCACAGCACAAGACGAATCGAGATTACCTGCGAGCGCTCGCGGACAGGCGACCGCTCTACGGCGAGATGCAGCAGCTCACAAACAGTTTTGAGAATCACTGGTACGGCTACGCGCCGTCAACGGAGACCGACTGGGCCGCTTTCCGCACGCACTATCAACAAGCGCTCAAGGAGGGATGAAGGATGAGGGATGAGGGATGAAAAGGATAGAAGGGAAACGATGGATGCAGAACGATGAACGATGAATTAAAAGCCTTTGCCTTTCATTCATCATTCATCGTTCCTAGTTCCGCATTCCTTCATCCCTCATCCCTCCGCCCTCATCCCTGCTCTTATGCGTCAACGTTTCGCCATCATTCTCGTCGTAGGGTTGGTGCTCGCCTTGCTCGTCGCGCTCAATGCCGCGTCGTATATTGAGATCGAGCAGAAGCCCGATTCCGAATACAGCCCTGATCGCTCGACCTACAACGCGGGCGCGACGGGGACGCGCGCCCTCTATGATTTCATGCGCGAAACCGGGCGCGACGTGACGCGCTGGCGCGAACCGCCCGCCGCGTTGCTCAAGAATGAGCGCGGGCGGCCATCGACGCTCGTCGTCCTGGAAGTAAAGGTCTCGTTCGAGCCGGAAGAGGTAGAGAGCTTGATGGGATGGGTGAAGCAGGGCGGCCGTCTGGTCGTCATCGATCGGAGGCCGAACCCGCGCCTGCTGCCAGATTCGGGTGACTGGCGCATCGCGACCGAGATCAAACAGTTTCCGTCGCCCGACGCGCACGCCGACAATCCGGAAGAGATGACGGCCGGTGTATCGCCCGCGCGCCCGACGCAGCCGACCGCCCTGACGCTCGACGTTGAATCGGTCATGCCGTCGCGCTTCGCCGGTCTCATCCATATCTGGCTGCCGGATAATAAGAAGGCCGAGGCGGATGCCAGGCCGCAAGACCCTAAACGGGAGAGCGATGGAGAACCGGCAGCGCCCGCGTCACCCGAGGATGAATCGGCGGAAGATGAGTCCATAGATGAATCCATATCGGAAGAGCCGCCGCCTCCTCCCCCGCCGCCGATGCCGACAGCAACGCCCTCGCCTGTGAACGTAGCTCTCGCTTCGCCTGCGCCCGTCTCTCACCTAGCTGATAATCGCGGCGTGCTGCTC
>DASQYE010000195.1:0-11079 GCA_035639355.1 Pyrinomonadaceae bacterium | reverse complement strand
GGGCGGGCAGACCGTCAGGCGGTAGCCTGCGGGCAGGATCGAGCGCGAGCGCCAGTCTTCGCCGACGACGCGAAGGAATTCGCGCAAAGAGAGATAGTTGTGAGCGTAGCGCATGCCGTTCATCATCCCTGCGCGGCCCATGTAGCGTGCAAACGGGTCGGCGGAAGGGTCGTGACCGTAGAGGCTTCCGTAGAATTGACGGTTGCCCGGCAGGTAACGCGGCTTCTGTATGGTTTCCACGCCGATGACGCGCCCCTGGTGCCGGCGGTGGCCCTTGTTGATGCGGTCGCTGTAGCTTGGCCCGTGCTCGTGAGGTCTGGCAAAATCTCGCGGGGCAAGGGGGTAGAGCCGCGCCATGTAGGAATCGTCTAGCGGGACGGCTTCGGCCGACGGAATGATGTGCCACTCTATGTTGAAGTGATCGAGCCCCGCCAGGGCGTCCGGCTGCAAATCGAATCGCGCATCCTCAGCCGCCAGCAATTCACGGCTCGCGCCTATCTCAAAGAACTCGCGCAGTTTTCCTGCTCTCTCTTCCATCCATTCGATCATTGATGTTCATCCCTCACCTGTGACATATTCGACACTCTAATACATTTAATCGCAAATTTCCCGTGATGCCGGGCAGCCGCGCGACCCGTAAAGTTATCTGATTATTCCCGGCCACTAGGGGACGCGCCGTATAGAAATCTGTAACCACCAGGCGCGGCCCGGCGTTTTCAAATAGTAAGGGTTAGGAAACAAGGGATACTTATGTCAACTTCATCACTCTCCCGCAGACCAGGAGCCGCCGCCGCGTTGCTCTGTTTAGTGCTGACGCTTGCTCTGGTCGGCGCGGCCTGTGGGCGATCCGAGTCCAGGGCAAACGCCCGCGACAATGCCGGAGGAGGGCCGGGAGGCGCTGCGCCGGCAGCATCGGAAGCGGCCCCCGCCATCGCCGTCACTACTGCGACCGTCGTCACGCGCGAAGTGCCTTCCTTCATACAGGCGACGGGCAGCCTGGTCGCCAACGAGACCTCGGATGTTGCGCCGCAGACCTCCGGCCAGGTCGTGGCGACTCCCGTAGGCGTCGGCGCGTTCGTGCGCCAGGGCGACGTGCTCGCCCGCTTGAACGATAGGGACGCGCGCCTGCGCTTGCGACAGGCGCAGTCTGGCGTGCAGCAAGCAGTCGCAGGCGTTCGCCAGGCGGAAGCGCGACTGGGCCTGCGCCCCGGGGGTAATTTCGACGCCAGCTCGATTCCCGAAGTGCGCGCCGCCGGTTCCGCTCTCGAACAGGCGCAAGCCGAGCTGCGTCTGGCCGAGGCCAACGAGAGACGCTATCGCGAGCTGGTCGAGACGGGAGACGTGGCCCTGGCCGTCTACGATCAATATCGCACGCAGAGGGATACGGCGCGCGCGCGCGTCAACACGGCTCGACAGCAATTTGAATCCGCCATCAACACTGCTCGCCAGAGCAATCAAGCCATACAGAGCGCCGAGGCGGCCGTCGAAACGGCGCGCTCACAGGTGGCAATCGCGCAGAAGGCCCTGGCCGATGCAACAATTCGCGCGCCCTACGCGGGCTACGTAAGCAACCGTCCCATCGCCGTCGGCGAGTACGTCACGCCGGCGTCGATCGTGGCGACGGTGCTGCGCACCAATCCGATCAAGCTGCAATTGCAGGTGGCGGAAGCCGAAGCCCCTTTCATCAATCCGGGCATGGGCGTCTCGCTCGAAGTGGATGCTCACCGCGATAAAAAGTTCGCCGGGCAGGTGACGGCCGTTAATCCGGCCATCGACCCGGTCTCGCGCGCGGCCACGGTCGAGGCCGCCGTCGAGAATAGCGACAACAGCCTGCGCTCGGGCATGTTCGCCACCGCTCGCATCGTGCGAAGGGGCGGCAGCCGCGCCGTGTTCGTGCCGCGCTCGGCCGTGCTCGCCGACTCGAATACGCAATCCTTCCGCGTTTTTGTGATTCAGGGCGACACTGCGAAACTCCGCGTCGTGCAGATCGGCACGGAGGAGAGCGACATGATACAGATACTTTCCGGCGTCGGAGCGGACGAAACGGTCGCGACCAGCAACCTCCAACGGCTTTACGAGGGCGCAAAGGTGATAAGCAGATAGATGTCAGATGTCAGATGCTGGTGAAGGCAGGCGCTTTTGAGTTTTCACCAGCATCTGACATCTAGCATCTAACATCCGAGGTTAATATGCAGAAGCTGGCTGAAATTTGTGTGCGTCGTCCGGTCTTCGCCACCGTCATCGTTCTCATCCTGACGGTGGTGGGCGGTTTCTCTTTCTTCACGCTCGGCGTTGACCGCTTCCCTAAGATCGATATCCCGACCGTCTCCGTCCAGACGACCAACCAGGGCGCAGCGCCGCAGGAGATCGAGACCGAGATCACAGACATCATAGAGGGCGCGGTCAATACAGTCCCCGGCATCGACGAGATGCGCTCGACCTCCTCGCAGGGTCGTTCGAGCGTCACCATCAGCTTCAACCTGGAAAAAGACCCTGACCTTGCGACGCAGGAAGTGCGCGACAAGGTGAGCACGGTTCTCAACCGTCTGCCGGAGACGGCCGACCCGCCCATCGTCAGGAAATCCGACCCGGACTCCTTCCCCGTCCTCGTTTACGCGATCAGCGCGCCGCGCTCTTCGATCGAGTTGACGGACCTGGTGCAGAAACAGATTCAGGAGCGAATCGAATCGGCCGACGGCGTGGGCGAGGTCGTGGTCTTTGGCGGACGCCAGCGCGAGATTAAAGTCTACGTCGAGCCCGACCGCCTGCGCGCCTTCAACCTATCGGTGACGGAGGTCTCGAACGCTTTGCGCGCGCAGAACCTTGAGCTGCCGGGCGGTCGCCTGGACGAGGGCGCGCGCACCGTAACGCTTCGCACGCTCTCGCGCGTCACCAGGGTGGAGGATTTCAACGACATCGTCATCACGTCGAGGAATGGGTATCCGGTAAAGATTCGTGACATAGGGCGCGTCGAAGACAGCGGCGTAGACCCTCAGTCGGCGGCCTCCTTGAACGGCACGCCCAGCGTCTCGCTAGGCATACGCAAACAGTCTGGCGCAAACACCATCGCCGTGATCGAAGGCGTCAAGCAGCGCATGGCTGAGATTCAGCCCCTTCTTCCGCCAGACATCAAGGTCGTGGTCACGCGCGACCAATCGGAATTCATAGAAACCAGCTTACACGCCATCGAAGAACACTTGGTCGTCGGCGGCCTGCTCGCCGCCCTGATCGTCTTCCTTTTCCTGTGGAACTTCCGCTCGACGATCATCGCCGCGCTCGCCATCCCGACCTCTATCATCTCTGCCTTTGCTCTAATCGCGGCGCTCGGCTATTCGCTCAACCAGATGACGATGCTGGCGCTGACGCTGATGGTCGGCATCGTGATCGACGACGCGATAGTAGTCCTGGAGAACATCTATCGCTTCGTCGAAGAGAAGGGGATGCACCCCTTTCAGGCGGCGATCGAAGGCACGCGCGAGATCGGTCTGGCCGTCATGGCGACTACTTTATCTTTGCTCGCCGTCTTCATCCCCGTAGGCTTTATGAGCGGCATCGTCGGGCGCTTCATGTCCTCGTTCGGGCTCACGTCGGCGGCGGCGATCGCCGTCAGTCTCATAGTCTCTTTCACGCTGACGCCCATGCTGGCGGCGCGCTGGATCAAGCCTCCGAAGGAGTCTGTCACGCCCGAAGGCATTCCCGCCGGCGCGGGCGGCAATGATGGCGGTAAAGACGACGGGCATGAGGGTCTTTATAAAAAGGGCGACGAGGCGGAGCACGCTTCTACGTCGAAGGGCGGACGCTTCTATCGCCCGATTGATCGTTCGTACATGTGGATGCTCAGGTGGTCTATGGCCCATCGCTGGGCGGTCTTTCTTCTCTGCGTGATAGTGGTCGCCTCCATCTGGCCGCTCTTCCGCGCGGTCGGCTACAACTTCCTGCCTGATGAGGACGAGTCTGCTTATCAAGTATCTTTGCGTGCGCCGCAGGGAACCAGCCTCGCGGCGACACAGTCGATTCTGGATCGCGTCGCGCGCGACGTGCGCGAACAAATCCCCGGCGTCGAGAGCACGCTCGTCAACGCGGGCGGTGGCGGCGGCGGCGGCAATCAAGCGCCGAACGCCGGGTCTGTACAGGTCAGGCTCAGGCCGGTCAGCGAGCGTAAGTATTCGCAAGCGGATTTGATCCAGCGCACGCGCGATATGATACGCAAGCGAAAGTATCCGAAAGAGTATGTGATAACGGCGTCGGGCTCGTCCTCCATCGGCGCGAGCATCGGCGGCGGTCGCGGCGGCTCTTCGCTCGGACTCTTTATCAGCGGCCCCGATATTGAGAAGCTGGATGATTACTCGAACCGCCTCGTCGAACGCATCAAGCAGGACGATAACTTCCGCGACGCAGACCGCTCGCTCCAACTCAGCAGCCCTGAGGTGCGCATTATCATAGACCGCCAGCGCGCCGCCGACCTCGGCGTGAAAGCGGGCGACGTGGCGCAGGCTTTGAACACGCTCGCCGCAGGGCAGCGCGTCACCACTTACAGCGAAGGCTCAGACCAGTATGACGTGGTCGTGCGCGCCGGCGAAGAGTTCCGGCGCACGCGCGAGAACCTGTCCAATTTCACCGTCGCATCGAGTTCGGGCGGCGCGGTCGGCCTGGAAAAACTGGTGCGCCTGGAAGAGGGCGAGAGCCCGGCTTCGATCGACCGCCTGAACCGCCAGCGGCAGGTAACGATCTCTGCGAGTCTAGCGCCGAACGGCTCGGAGGCGGACGGGCTGGCCGCCGTTCAGCGTTACGCGAGCGAGCTGAATATGGAGGCCGGTTATCGCACGGGCGTCACGGGCCAGTCCAAGGAGCTACAGCGCGCCAACAGGTCTTTCATGCTGGCGTTCGCGCTCTCCTTCGTCTTCATGTACCTGATACTGGCCGCGCAGTTCGAGTCGTTCATTCACCCCGTAACCATCCTTCTGACGCTGCCGCTCTCGATTCCGTTCGCGCTGCTTTCGACGATGATCGCCGGCCAGCGCCTGAACATCTTCTCGGCGCTCGGCATACTGCTGCTGTTCGGCATCGTCAAGAAGAACGCGATCTTGCAGATAGACCACACGAACGAGCTGCGGGCGCACGGCATGGAGCGCTACAGCGCGATTCTTCAAGCCAACCGCGACCGCCTGCGGCCCATACTGATGACGACGATCGCGCTGGTCGCTGGCATGATCCCGCTCATCCTCGGCAGTGGCGCTGGCGCGGCCACGAATCGCTCCATAGGGGTGCTCGTCGTCGGCGGACAATCGCTCTGCCTGCTGCTGACGCTTTTGGCCGTGCCCGTCTTCTACTCGCTTTTTGAGGATGCGAAGGAGTCGCGCGTGTGGGCTCACGTCGGCGCAGGGTTCAATAGCTTCGGGGGCGGAGTGGGTCGCCGCATCTCCGAAGCATATACGAGCGCGGCGGCCTCCTTCCGGCGAAAAGCCAAGGTCAGCGAGCCCGTCGCTCGTCAAACTGCAAAGGATAGGTATGTCGATCAAGCTTCAGGTGATTAACGGCGTGCGCCGTAGAAGAGTTGCGCGCCCTAAAGTTGATTTGATGAATTTGCGTTCGACCGCAGCGGCGTTTCTGGTCGCGCTGGCGCTCGCGGTCGCGCCCGCCGCCTCCGCGCTCCGCGCTCAAACGCCCGTCACGACGCCGCCGCCTTCTTCATCGCAGAGCGCGCCCGCCGGAACTTCGACGCCCGCCGGACAAGAGCCGCGCCGCCCTGGCGAGCCGCCGCCTTCGACCACTGAGCTGCCGCCCAATTCATCTTCGGCCCCGGTGCGACCCTCGAACGAAGCGCAGCAGAGCACGCAGCCGCAGACAGGCCCGGAGCAGGAGCGCCGCCAGACGACTGCGGACACGACGGGCCCGCGCCCGCCTTCGCCCGAGATAGCTCCCACTTCACAGCAGGACGCGCCCGGACGTTTGCCTGAAACCGCCACGCCCGCCGGGACTGCCGCGCCGCAGACGGGGACGACCACTACGACGACTCCTGGCGGCGCTCCTTCGACCGGCGTCGGCGCTGCGGCAGCGCCCGCCCTGGCACCTGGCCAGAACGTAGGCGTCTCAAGCGCAGTCGCGCCCGCAGAACTGCCGGCGGAGCCGCCGCCCATCGCGCCTAACTTTGAAGCGCCCGCCCGCCCGCTGCCGAGCGCCGAGCGCGTCGGCGTGGACATAGCAGACCAGTTGCCGGTCACGCTGAACGAGGCGATTGCGCTCGCGCTCGCCAACAACAACGACATCGACGGCTCGCGCATCAACGTGCAGATAGCAGAGTTCAACTTGAGGGCAGCGCGCGGCGTTTACGACCCTATTTTTTCGTCCGAGAGTTACTACGAGAGTCGTGTGACGCCGACAAGCTCGACCCTGGGCGGGGCGCAGAACGGCTCCGTCGAGCAGACGGACTTCACCGGCGCGCTGCGCTTCGGCGGTTACACGCCCTTCGCCGGAGGCGCTTACCAGCTGGACTTCTCTTCGACGCGGCTGACGACCAACAACCAGAACGCGACGCTCAATCCGCAATATCCTGCGGCGCTCACCTTCACCTACACGCAGCCGCTCTGGCGCGGCCTGCGTTTCGACCAGAACCGTCGGCAGATCGAAGTGGCAAAGAAGAATCTTTCGCTCACCGACTCGCAGTTTCGCCAGCGCGCCATCGAAGTCATCTCGCAGGTCGAGCGCGCGTACTGGGATCTGGCCTTCTCGCTCCGTAATCTTCAAGTGCAGATAGACGCCGTCAAGCAGGCGCGCGTGCAGGTCGAGAGCAATCAGAGACTGGTGGAGAAGGGCGTGCTCGCGCCTATAGATATCGTCGCCGCCACGACACAGGTGACGACCTTCGAGCAGAGCGTCTACAGCGCGCAGGAAGCCGTGACGCGCGCCGAGAATACTTTGAAGACGCTGATCCTGCCCGACCGCAAAGCCGCGCTCTGGTCGCGCCCGCTCACGCCCGTGACGCCCGTCAACCTGGAAGCGCCGCGCGTGCCGCTCGGCGAGGCCGTGAGCCTTGCGATCGACAATCGGCCGGAGCTGGCCCAGCTTCAGACCAGCGCCGAGATCAACCAGATAGACACGAGGTATTTCAGCGACCAGACCAAGCCGCAGATCGATCTCGTCGGCACGTACACGGCGGTCGGCCTCGCGGGCTCGCCGACGAGCGCCAGCGGAAACACTGGGACGGGCACGAACGCGCTGCTGCGCGCGCGCGTCAACGAATTGTCGGCGCTCGCCGGGCTGCCGCCGCTCGACGTATCGGCAGGCGGCGGCGCGGTCAATCCGAACCTGGTCGGCGGCTATATGCAATCGCTCTCGAACCTCCTGGGCCAGGATTACCCTACGTACCGCGTCGGAGTGCGCGTCGCGCTCCCCCTGCGAAACCGCACGGCCGAAGCCAACCTCGGGCGCTCGCTCGCCGAGGGCAGCCTCATTCGCAACCAGCGCGCGCAGGCCGAGCAGCTGATCGAGGCCGACGTGCGCAACGCCACGCAGACCCTCAGATCGGCCGAAGCGCGCCTCGCATCGGCCGCCGCCTCCCGCTCCTCGGCCGAGCAGCAATACGAGAGCGAGCAGCGACAGTTCCGCGCCGGCACGACCACACTCTTCCTGGTCTTGCAGCGCCAGACGGAGTTGCTTGCGGCGCGCGGCCGCGAGCTACAGGCGCAAACAGACCTCAACAAAGCCATCGCGGATTTCCAACGCGCGACCGGTAATACTCTGCGGGCCAACAACGTCGCTGTGCGCACCGACACGCCCGCGCGCGAGCTTGAGATGCGCCCTCAGCCCTCGCCCGCCGCCGGCGTCTTTGCCTCGGGCGCAACGCCCGTGCCCGTGGGCGATAACCCGGCCGGCGCGGCGGCGTCTAGAGTAAGACCGGATGAAAAATAATCCCCGGCCATTATCTTCACCGCCCGGAAACGGCGGGACGACCCCTTACGCGCTCGCGCTGGTGGCGCTCGCCGCCGCCGCCGTCGTCATCATCTCGCCCGCATGTAGAGGGCGCTCCGGGAGCGACGAATCGGAGGCGCGGGGCATTATCATCGTCAACGCTCCGGCGGCGGGCGTCGTGCGCCGCGTACTGGTGAGCGAGGGAATGAGTGTCAACCAGGGTGCGCCGGTCGTCGAGATCGTCGTCCGTACAGAAGCGCCCAACCTTCCCGAGGTCAAGGGCGAAGACCCGCAGGCCCGCGCAGGCAGAAATATTCAGGCCTCGCAGGTGGAGATCGAAGCTGCCAGGGCCGAAGTCGTGCGCACCGAGGTTGAAGTGCAGCGCCTGACTCCGCTCGTCGCTTCCAATGATGCGCCGCAGGCGCAGTTGGACGGGGCGCGCGCCGAATACGAACGAGCCCAGCAGCGCCTTCAGCGTGCCTTGAGCGCGGCCCAGGACGCGCAGGCAGGACTCGTCGCGGCGCGTCAACAATCGAAGAACTCCACTCCGACGCCTCCCGCGCCGTCCGAGCAGATCGTGACGGCGGTCGCGACTTCCGCCGGTACTGTGAGCGTCGTCAGTGCGAAGGTCGGCGATAGGGTCGCCGCCGGGCAGCCTTTGGCGACGCTGCGAGCCGAGCAGCGCTGAGCGGGAGATTCGATGCTTTCCGAAGCCGCCAACATCGGCCCGCGTGAACGACGCAAACGGCGCGTTCTTGGCATCGTGGCGCTGACGGTGGGCGTCGCCGCCGCATTCGTCCTGGTAATCTACGGCGCGCCGCGCTGGTCGCGCGCAGCCATCTTCTTTCCGATCTGGATAGCCGGGCTCGGGTTGATGCAGGCGCGCGAGAAGACTTGAATCGCGATGGCCGCGCGCGGGACGCGCAACATGGATGCGGGCGAAGAGAGTATCGGCGACGAAACGATCGTCTCGAAGCTGCGCGAGCGAGCGCGCAAGATTCACCGTCGCGCGCTTGCGAGCGCCCTGGCGATCACAATGCTGGCGCTCATCTTTCCTTGAGATCGAGCGGTATCTATTCAACCGGAAAAATTCAAAGTCTGCGGAGCCGAGCGCTTTTACAAAGTTGACTTGCCGTATCGTCCGGCTATAAAAGTCTCACTTACGGCGAGACGCTTTTCAGCATTCCGAGGCTGATGGACCGTTCGCGGTTCCGTAGCATCTCAGAGCGATAACCGCCGGGCTCGAAAAAAACTATCAGGACGCGACAAAGTATGGCCGCGCCCTGATCGGAGATACGCGCAACATGAGAACCCTCTTCATAATCCTTCTGGCCGTCATGGTCACGGCCGTCGGTAGCCTGGACGCGCACGGCCAGCGGTCGCGCAGACGCAGCACTCCCTCTCGCCGCTCCGTAAAAGTGGGCATGGAGCGGCAACCGACCGCCGCCAGCCCCTCGCCTGCGGCGGCAGCGGCGACCACGACCGCATCAGGTCTCACCTATCTAATCACTCGTCGGGGAACGGGGCGGCAGCCCAAAGCCGGAGAGACCGTAGTCGTACACTACACGGGGACGCTTAGTAATGGCGTTAAATTCGATAGCTCGCGCGACCGTGGAGAGCCATTCGCCTTTAAGCTCGCGGCGGGTCGCGTGATTAAAGGATGGGATGAAGGCGTCGCGCAGTTGCGCGTGGGCGACGAGGCGATGCTGGTCATCCCGGCGCAGCTCGGCTACGGCTCGAAGGGCGCAGGCAACGGCGTTATCCCTCCCGACTCGACGCTAGTCTTCTTCATCGAAGTCATAGACATCAAGGCCGCATCGCTTTCCGATCTGCTCTCGGAGACGATGAAGGAGAGGGGCATAGAGGCCGTGGTCGCGCAGTATCACGAGCTGAAGAGCAAAGGGCTGGCGGGCATCTACACAAGCGAGTCGGACATGAATGCGTGGGGCTACAGGCTGATGAGGAATAATCAAACCAGGGAAGCGATAGAGGTCTTAAAGCTGAACGTCGAGACCTACCCTAAATCCGCGAACGTATACGACAGCCTGGCCGAAGCATACATGATGACGGGCAACAAGCAGCTTGCCATAGAAAATTACAAAAAAGCTCTTGAGATCGATCCCCGTATGGAGAGCGCCAGGAAGGCTTTGGAAGCTCTCGAAGCCAACTGAAAAGCTTCGACCTCTACGCGCGTGGGCCAACGGCCGGACACTGCGCCCTGCTCTGTGTACACTTCCGTACAGACGCGTCAATCGATATGGATTAAAGATTTGCCTCGCCTTTAATCCAAGTGTGCTTGAAAGAGCACGGCGCTGCTGTTGCGAGCTTTACCCTTTTTTGTGATTTGGCCGCAAACGGTGAAAGCGTCCGACCGAAGGAGGCGTGTTGAAACGTCATGCAGCCGCAGCCATCTCCTCCTCCTCTAAAATCCTTCTCTACCTTCTAGTCGTTTCTTTTACACTATCATCATTCGCTTGCTCTCGGAGGCCGCCGGAGCAGTCTCGCAGCAACCCTACGGGCCAACCCCGCTCGCAAACCAACGTACCGCAGCCCGGAGGATTGCCGCCCTGGCTGAACGAGCCGGAAGACGGCCAGTGGTTGATGCCCGCTAAGAATTACGCGAGCACGCGCTTTAGCGGCCTTGACCAGATCAATACCGAGAACGTCAAAAATCTGAAAGTCGCCTGGACTTTCTCAACCGGCGTCAATCGCGGGCAGGAGGCCGCCCCCATCGTGGCGGGCAATACGATGTACGTCGTCACTCCGTACCCGAACATCCTGTACGCGCTAGACCTCGCGAAGCCGGGCGCGCCTTTGAAGTGGAAGTACGAGCCCAGGCCGATCGCCTCCGCGCAGGGCGTCGCCTGCTGCGACCTGGTCAATCGCGGCGCTGTCTTCTCGAACGGAAAAATCTTCTACAACACGCTGGACGCGCAAACGGTCGCCGTCGATGCCGAGACGGGAAAGGAGCTTTGGCGGACGAAGCTCGGCGACATCAACCGTGGCGAGACGATGACGATGGCCCCGCTCGTCGTCAAAGACAAAGTGCTCGTAGGCAATTCGGGCGGCGAGTTCGGCGTTCGCGGCTGGATCACGGCGCTCGACGCCGCCACGGGCAAGACGGCCTGGCGCGCGTACACTACGGGCCCGGACTCGGACGTTCTGATAGGC
>DASQYE010000194.1:0-3952 GCA_035639355.1 Pyrinomonadaceae bacterium | reverse complement strand
CCTCTGCCGGAAAGTCGTCGGCCAAGAGGGCGACCGCAGCGCGCGGCGGAGCAGGCAAGAAGGGCGGTAAGAAATCGGGAGCCTCACGCAAGGGCGGCGGCAAGAAGGGCGGCTCGAAGAAAGGTGGCTCGAAGAAGGGTGGTGCGAAAAAGGGCGGAAGAACCACTACTTCCCAGGTCACTAAGGAGGTGAGGAGAGTAGCGGGCAAGGTTCTTACAGGCGCAGCCACGGGCGCTGTCGTAGGCGCTCTACAAGCCGTCATTCCGGAGGCCGAGCAGGTGACGGAAAAGATGGAAGAGACACAACAGTCAATGGAGCGTAAAGAGCCCGGAAAGTAGTATAAGGGGGCCGACCCCTCATTCCTCGGGCCGAGATTTAAGGGCAGCCATCCGCAACGCTGGATGGCTGCCCTTAAACTTTGCATACTTAACGGAGCGCCTTCGATTCGGCCGCCGAGAGAGGGCGGCGCGCATTCCTCTTCCTGTCGCCCCCCTTGCGGCACCGTCCTTATTTTGAGCGACGAACGATAAAGGGCTCGCTCGCTTTAGGCTCAAGCCTTGGAGTGCCGGGACCCGTTTGCACATTAGCCTGCCGGGCCGATTTCTGTTAGTCTCCTGAAAAAATTATGAGAGGTCGAAAGCTCTACAGACCCGAGGCCGAACGCAGGAGCTTAGCGTAAGCTAAAGCCCGGCCTTCAGACCTCCGGGCTCTGACCGCTGATGATGTATCCGGCCGGCAATCTTTTCATAGACGCCCCGCATGGTCGCCTCGAAGCCATTCTGAAAGAGCCGCGCGCGGGCGATTCAGTAGGCGTCGCGCTCGTGCTTCACCCGCACCCGCTCGGCGGCGGGACGATGCACAACAAGGTGGTCTTTCGCGCGGCCGCCGCACTGAACGAGGCCGGGCTCGTCACCCTGCGAATCAACTTTCGCGGCGTCGGCGCGAGCACGGGCTTACACGACGAGGGGCGCGGCGAGCTTGAGGATGCGCGCGCCGGTCTGGACTACTTGAGCGAGCGCTTTCCGCATGAGCCCATCACGATCGCAGGCTTCTCGTTCGGCTCGCGCGTAGGCATGGAGGTAGGGCTAAGCGAAGAACGCGTCTCGAACCTCGTCAGCATAGGCACGCCCGTCGATAAATATGATTTCACATTCCTCGAAGCCTGCCGCAAACCGATCCTCTTCGTGCACGGCGACCGCGACGAGTTCGGCAGCGTTGACCGCTTGCGCTCGCTCGTCGCCGGGCTCGCCGCCGTGCACGCGGACGTTTGGTTGGAGGTCATACGCGACGCAGACCATTTCTTTGAAGGACGCCTGGACGAGCTGAAGCGCGTCATTACGGAGTGGATGAAAGAAAGGATGAAGGCGGAAGGGTGAAGGATGAAGTGAAAGAAGCACGAAGGCTCGTATTTCAGTTCACCGTTCATCATTCCACACTCCTCATCAACCTATGAACTCTTACAACGATCCGGCCATACGCATTACGCTGCTGCCGCGCGACACCAACTCGGCGGGCACAATCTTCGGCGGCATTATCCTGAGCTACATAGACATGGCCGGGGCCATCCAAGCGCATCGCCACACGCGCATGGAGCGCTTCGTCACGGTCGCCATGCGCGAGGTCATCTTTCATCATCCGGTCTTTGTGGGCGACCTCGTCAGCTTCTACGCCGAGACCGTAAGGACGGGGACGACCTCCATCACCGTCCGCGTCGTCGTCGAAGCCGAGCGCCACGGCGGCACGGACGCGCGCGTGCGCGTCACGGAGGCCGAAGTGGTCTACGTCGCCGTGGACGAGAACCGTCGTAAAATGAAGATCAAAAAAATAGAAGATCAAAAAATAAAGGATGAGCAATGACGGACGTGAGGTTTTGAAGTAAGCGCCGAGTCGGGGCGTCAATTATCGCCGCCGCCAACGCTTCAGTTGAGCCGCGCCTGCATCCGTCGCAGGGCCTGTGCGGCCTGCGCAAAGCCCGGCTGCTCTTCGAGCGCGAGCCCGTAATGCTTCGCCGCCTCAAGCAGGCGACCGCGCATCTCGTAGACGCGCCCCAGGTTGAAGTGCGGAAAGGCGTAAGACTCGTAGCGGGGCGCTAAGAGAGCACGCTTGAACCAGCGCACACATGACCAGATGTCGCCCTTAGCGATCAGGTAGCTGCCTATGTCGTTGTAGGGATTGCCGAAGGTTTCGTCAACGCGAATCGCTTCGAGGCATTGCTCTATGGCCTCGTCGTAGCGATCCTGGAAGCTATAGACCCAGCCCAGGAAGGTGTGCGCCTCGGCGGTCGGGTAGCGGTCGATGGAGCGTTTGTACAGCTCGATCGCTTCCTCGTACTCGTTAATCTGCTGGGCCTCGTACGCGCGCTTGAAGAACTCTATCGCCTCGCGCTTCGCGTCGTCGGCAAAAAAATCATCGTCGAACATCTGCCACGTTACTTTCCGGCAGGCAAAATAGTGCACTCATTTTGATTTCCTTCCGCCGGTCTGTTCAACCACTCGATGCGGCCGTCCGTCTGCGGAGCTATCGCCTCGACGGCGGCAATCGCCTTGCGTAAAATCTCCGAGTCCGCCTGCGCTTCTCCCTGCTTCGTCAATACTCGCGCGCCCTTCAACATCTCGTAGCCGTCGCCGCCGCCGATCAGGTAGACGTTCGTGGCGAGCGTATAGCTCCTGCGATCTTCGAGCGGCTGGCCGCCGACCGTGATCTTTTTGACGCGCTTGCCTGGGGGCTGCCCTGCGTCGAAGGAGAAGCGTATGCCCGAGACCTGCGGGAAGCCTCCCGGCTCCGAGCCCTGTCCGCTCTGGCTAACGCCGTGTTCGAGCACCTTGCGCAGGGTCGCGCCCGTCACTTCGATTTTCACCACGTCGGTCCCGAATGGCAATATGGCGAGCACGTCGTGCTTGCTCAACTGGCCCGGCTCGAAGACCGTGTCCGCGCGAATCGAGCCGCCGTTGATGAGCGCCGCTTGAGCGCCCGTCGCCTGTCGAAAAGCGTCCGCGATGAAGTCTCCGACGTTCGTCTCGCCTGTGCGATTGGCCTCGCTGCGCGCATCCAGCCTGACGCTGGTGCGCCCCACCATCTCACTGTAGCTTGCCAGGAACTCCTTGTACTTCTCCGTGACGGACGCGAACTGCGGGTCGTCTTCCACCTTGTCGTTGACGGGTATCACTTCCCAGTCGATGCTCTGAAGCTTGCCGGTCGCGGCGTCAACGGTCAGATCATAACGGCCCAGCTCGCGCGCGTCCGCCGTCATCTTGAAGATCGGCGTGCGATTCGCCAGCGATTGCAGCAGCGTGTCCTCGTGCCCGCCGATGATGAGGTCTATCTCCGGCACGCAATGCGCGAGCTGTTTGTCTTCGCGCATCGAAAGGTGCGTCAGGGCGATGATGACTTGCGCGCCCGCCGCGCGCATCTGCGGCACGACGCGCCGCGCCGTCTCGCACGAGCCCAGGATTTTCACGTCGGGGCCGGGCCTGGAAGTCGTCATGGTGGCGGGCAGCAGGAGGCCGAAGAATCCTACGCGGACGCCGCCCACGTTGCGTATGACGAAGGGCGGCATCCCGCCGAAAGGGTTTCCTTTACTGTCGAGAACATTTGCGGCGAGCCACTGGAACTTCGATTCCTTCATACGCTTGAGCAGCTCTTCGGGGCCGAAATCGAATTCGTGATTGCCTAGCGTCGCGTAGTCCAGACCTATCTGGTTCCAGGCGTCGATCATCTGCCGGCCCTTGAGCTGTATGGATTCCACGGACGGCGAGATCGTGTCGCCGCTGAAGAGAAAGAGTGTGTTCGGCGATTCTTTCATGATCCGCTTGCGCAGGGTAGAGACGCGCGCCAGCCCGCCCGTCGTCCCGCGATCCACAGGCATGAACTGGTACACGTCGTTGACTTGCAGGAGCGTGATGCGCACGCACTTGCTCGCCTGTGTTTGCGCGAGGACGACGACGCCGCCGTG
>DASQYE010000193.1:0-3220 GCA_035639355.1 Pyrinomonadaceae bacterium | reverse complement strand
GTCGCGCGGGGCGCGCCAGCGCCTCCCACTGTAGCGGCTCACGCTCGCGCAACAGGAACAGCTCTACGCGCCCGCCCGAAGGCTCGCGCTCGCCTATCAATCGCGCCGGAAAGACGCGCGTATTATTGACGACCACGACATCGCCCGCGCCCACATAGGAAGGGATTTCGGCAAACCTTGAATCGCGCCAACGGGCGCGCGCCCTGTCCAGCACCAGCATACGCGCCGCGTCGCGCCTCTCAAGCGGATGCTGCGCTATCAACTCTTCCGGGAGCTCGTAATCGAAATCCGTTATCAGCATAAGAACGAAGGTGTGAACGAAGGGCGGAGGGATGAGGGATGAAAGGGGTTGAGTAAGTGATTCACTTGACCCTTTCACTCAATCATTCATCCCTCATCCCTCCGCCCTCATCCCTTGGTCACGGCATTGGGGCGATGGCGGCATCGGCGGCTGAGGGTTGCAAAGGCTCGGCCGGGTGTTCGTAGTGAAAGACGGCGGTCAGTTGCGCGCCGAACAGTAGAATCAAGCTCGAAAAGTAGCCCCAGGTCAGCACGGCGACGACCGCGCCCACCGAGCCGTATATCTGGTCGTAATGAAAGTAGTGCAGGCTCCAGGCGAAGATGTACTTGGACAGCTCCCAGAGGAGCCCGCCCGCCACCGCGCCCGGCAGCGTATCGCGTAGGCTTACCTGCGCGTTCGGCATGAAACGGTAGACTAGAACGAAGAGCAGGATCGTGACGAGAATACTGACGAGCACGAAGACGAATTGCCAGAAGGCGCTGCCGACCGTGGCGAGCCATACGTAGCGTTCCAGCTGGCGCGGAGAGAGACGCGAGGCCAGCTGTTGCAGGAAGACCAGCACGGAGGTCGCCAGTACGGAGACGGACAACAGCAGCCCTACGATTCCGATCATCCCGAGCGTCAGTGCGCGCCCGTGCAGGAAAGTCCGCGAGGTCGTATTCCAGATGCGATTGAGTGCGCGCTCGATGACGGCGAAAACCCACGAGCCGGCCCACATCACGACGACGAAGCAGGTGATGATGATGCCCGTGCTCAAATCCGAGAGCGAGCTGACGGTCTCGCGCAGGAAGTTGCCAGACCCCGGATAGACCTGCGTCACGCGCAACAGCATCTCGTTCAAGATGGCCGTCCCCGCGGCCAGACGGTTGCTCAAGGCCAGCAGCAGCAGCAGCGCCGGAAACAGCGTCAACAAGCCGAAGTAGCTCATCGCGGCTGCCGACGTGAACAGATCGTTATCATGAAAATTATGCAGGGTGTGATTGATAATGGTCAGCCACGGCGCGCGGTTGCGAACGCCGAAGGAATGACGCGAAAAGGATGTAAACCGTCGCATAAAATTAGGGATGAGGGATGAGGGATGAAAAGGATGCAAGGAAACGATGAATGCGGAATGAAAGGCGTGGCGCTCTTAATTCATCATTCAGCATTCCTAATTCATCATTTCTTCATCCCTCCGCCCTCATCCCTTCACTTTCATCCTTGCTTTTTATCTAGCGCGGCGCGTGCTATCGCTATGAAGGCGAGCGCCTGCGGCACACGGCCTTCGAGCGCGCGCGCATCCGAGAGGGCTTTCGTCCAGTCCAGTCGCGCCATTGTCGCAAAAATCAGGTCCAAACGAAACGCCTCGCCCGTCACGCTGAAATTATCTGGCGCGTCCGCCGTGGAGTTCTCGGCCGCCGTAATGTCTAGCGATACATCGTCGCCCGCGAAATCCTCCAGGGCGTTTGCCGCTTTGACGACCTCGTAGAGAAGCATCCACGCGCGCTGCGGATCGAGTCGCGCCGCGACTCCCGTGACGATCGCGTAGGCGGCGACGCGCTGGCGCGTCCTCGCATCAACACGCGCTGCGAAACGCTCCGCCTCGTCCAGCAGCCCCAGGGCTGCCCTGGAATCCTTACGGCGCGCGGCGACATTGGCCGCCTCCGCGTAACCCCACACGCTGGCGAGCGCTGGAATATCCGCGCCCTGCAAAAACTTGACTATGCTCTCGTAATCATTCTCTTCCGCATCGCTGTAAGTACGGGCCAGGTCTGCGACCTGGCTGACGGCGATGAAGGTTAGAGCGGCACGGCGCGATGCCGCATTCTCTATTTCGTCGGCCGTGCGCCGCGCGCGATCCCACAACCTTTTCCGCGCCGCAGCTCGCACTATCCCCAGGCGCAGGCGGTCGCGCGCGGTCTCGCTGTCGGCCCGCCCAAGCTGCTCGAACGGGGCGCGCAGCGGGTCGCCCGCGCGTTCGGGCGTGACCCGCTCAAGGTCAAAGTGGGATGCGAGCATGTCTCGCCGGCCCTGTTCCATCTCGCCCGCCAGGGCATTTGCGCGCGCGCGCAACTCGGGTGCGAACTCGGCCGCCTCGCGCTCAAAGAACGGGAGCAGTCGCCCGAGCGCAACGTAGAGGGCAAGGGGCTGTTGCGTCTGCTGAGCGCCGGCGGCGCGCATCGCAACCGGGCGCAGCAGAATCTCGGCGGCCGTCCGATAGAATGTATTGCGCAAGCCCACGGCGACGGGCGGCGCTTTCACGGTCTGCTCGTCGTCGGGCGGCAGTGGACGAAACTGCAAAGAGCCGCGCTCGTCTACGACCACCAGCAGCTCGGGCGAGATTATGGGAGACGAAAGCAGCAGCACGGAATTGGCGTCGGCGCTCGCGTCCCGTCGGGCCTGGGCCAACAGGAGGCCGTAGAGACGGTCGGCGGCCGCTGCGTTCTGCTCGCGCAGCCGGATAATGAAAGCGACCATGTCTGCGCTCGCGCCGCGACCCGCAAGCGGCGCGGCCATCTGTGCCGCGCTGTTCGATTCGCCCCGCTCCAGCAGATCGAGCGCGAACCCCAGCCGCTCAGCATCAATCGCGCTCAATTCGCGCCAGGGAGTGAGAGCCTGCGGCTGGCTTTGAGAGGCGCTTTTCTCGCTCGTCTTCTCCTTCAGAAAATCCTTCAGGAAGGCTTCGGCCAGCAGCGGATCGCGCGCCGCCGCTTTCAATAAGACCTCGTCGCGCGCCTCCGTGACGAAAGGCCCGGTCGCGCCTGATACAGCGCCGCTTTCGCGCGCCAGCTCCTCCTGTTCGGCCTTGTCGGATGCGGCCGCCGCCTCCCAGGCGCGGCGAAAGATCAGGCGTGCGCGCTCTTTGTCCGAGTCCCACAGCGCATCGGCCGCGAGCATCTGTATGCGCGCGCGATAGAACAGATCGTCGAAGGTGCGCGC
>DASQYE010000192.1:0-4523 GCA_035639355.1 Pyrinomonadaceae bacterium | reverse complement strand
CGCTCGGACGCGCGCGTCTGCACTACTTCCTAATCAACGACGGCCCCTGGTCGCAACTGGACGAGAACCGCGCCTTCCTGGCGAGCGTGCCGCCCGAGAAGCCGCCGCAGGCCGCGCATTATCCCGACGACATGACGAAGGAGGAGTTCACCGCCTGGGTCGAAACGCTGGGCGAGGATGAGCGCCAGAAGGCGACAGGCTTCTTCTACGCCATCCGCCGCGACTCGGCGAGCGGAAAGCTGAAGGCCGTGCCCTACAGCGAAGAGTACGGGGAGTTCGTCCGGCCCGCCGCCGCGCTCCTGCGCGAGGCCGCCGAGTTGACGACCAACGCGACGCTCAAGGACTTTCTGAAAAAGCGCGCCGACGCTTTCCTCTCGAACGACTATTACGAGAGCGACGTGGCGTGGATGGCGCTCGACGCGCCCATCGACGTGACCATCGGCCCCTACGAGACCTACTCGGACGGCCTCTTCGGTTACAAGGCGGCGTTTGAAGCCTACGTCACGCTCCGCGACGAGGCGGAAACGGCCAAGCTCGCGCGATTCAGCAACTATCTTCAAGAGTTGGAAAATAATCTGCCCATAGATGCGCTCTACCGCAACCCTAAGCTCGGTGCGTCCTCGCCCATTCGCGTCGTAAACGTCGTCTTCGCCTCGGGCGAGGGCAACAGCGGCGTCCAGACGGCGGCCTATAACCTCCCGAACGACGAGCGGGTGGTACAGGAGAAGGGCTCCAAGCGAGTGATGCTCAAGAACGTGCAGGAGGCTAAGTTCAACAAGACGCTGATTCCGATCTCGCGCGTCGTGCTAGACCGTGCGCAGCAGCGGCATCTATCCTTCGATGCCTTCTTCACGCACATACTGATGCACGAGCTGTTGCACGGGCTCGGGCCGCAGACGATCAAGCTGGACGGGCAGGAGACGACCGTGCGCAAGCAACTTAAAGAGACCTACTCGACCATCGAAGAGGCCAAGGCCGACATCACGGGTCTCTGGGCGCTTCAGTATCTGATGGACAAGGGCGCGCTAGACCGGCGTATGGAGCAGACCGTCTACACCACATTCCTCGCCTCTATCTTTCGCTCCGTGCGATTCGGCATCAAGGAGGCGCACGGCCGCGGCGTCGCTTTGCAGTTCAACTACCTGACGGACGAGGGCGCTATCAATTACGACGAGCGGTCGGGAACCTTCAGCGTCGTCCCCTCGCGCATCAAGGAGGGCGTCCGCAAGCTCACACATGAAATCCTAACCCTTCAGGCCGAAGGGTCTTACGAGAAGGCAAAGGCTATGCTGGACAAATACGGCGTCGTCCGAGCGCCCATGCAGAGGGCGCTCGACCGCCTGCGAGACGTGCCCGTTGACATAGAGCCCAACTACCCGCTCGCCGCCGCGCGCTCGGGCAAGGCGCGCCGCAGGTGAGAGCGACCACGTAGCTCTCTTTTCAGGTGAGAGCGGCGCTGCGGCCCTCTCTTGTGAAGCTTCGCACCGCCTGATAGGCGTTTGCGCGGCGACCCGTTTCCTAATCTACTTCGCGGGTCGCGCCGTACATTGAGTTAATGCAGGCCCAAACGATGAATATCAAACGACGCAATCGAAAGATGATCGCTTTCGCAATAACAATTGCTTTGCTAGCGGCAGGCGGATTACTTTACGCAGCCGAATCTCTCTCCGCAGGGACTTCTCCCGACATAGACTATTTCAAGGGAAAATGGGTAGTCAAAATGAGAGGCAATCCGAAGCAATCTTTTAACTGGACGGTGAAAGAAGACCTGCGGGGAGGCTGGATGGTAGGGGTCGTGGAACAGAACGGCGAGAAAGTATCGACGGATTTTTGGAGACGAGACGGCAAAAAGATAGAGCGCTTCGCGTTCACATCGGGCGGTACATTTGTGAAAATCGAAGGCTCCGGCTGGGAAACAAACAGGCTTGTGCTGACAGGCGTTGCCAGCGAGACGACCGGAGACACGAAGATCAGAGAGACGATAACAAAAGTGAATGATCGTCAGTTTCAAGCTCTGTGGGAAAGCGAAGGCCCTGACGGCAAGTGGATAGTCTTTGCGGACGAAATCTGCACAAAGTGAAGACCGCCAGCCAACAGGTCGTTCGACCCCGTGCGCCGGTTAGCTCACCTTTTATCTTCGATGTCGGCGTCGCGGAATTCGCCTGGAGTCTTTTAAGTGGATACCACCTGGAGAGCGATCCTCTGGCAGCAGTTCGGGGCCGCGATAGACATGCTCGAAAATTCTATCGCAGCCTGTCCCGAAGAGCTTTGGAGCGACCGCTCGCAGCGGCCCGAGTTCTGGTACCTCGTCTATCACACGCTCTTCTTTCTGGACCTTTACCTGTCCGGCTCGGTCGAAGGGTTCGCGCCCCCGTCTCCTTTCACACTTGACGAGATGAACCCGTCGGGGCTGCTTCCCGAACGGCCCTTTACCAAGGACGAGCTTCGGACATATCTGGAGCATGGCCGCCGGAAATGCCGCGCGGCGATTGAAGAGTTGACGGACGAGAAGGCTCGCGAGCGCTGTGTATTCGGCTGGGGTGAGACGAGCTTCGCCGAGCTGCTTCTGTACAACATGCGCCACGTGCAGCATCACTCCGCACAGCTAAACCTCATCCTCCGGCAGAAGACGGATTCTGCCCCGCGCTGGGTCGCTAGAACAAAGGCTGATCGGAGCGGCGAATAAGCGCTCGGCCGCGTCGCCGCCGCCTCCCGCGCCGCATAACAACTGGTTCAACCCGACCGGAATTAGCTTGTCTTTCAACCTGAACTTGGCGCACGATATGGACGCTACCCGGCGGCTTAGCTTGCGGTCACCGGGCCTCGCGCGTCAGGCAATCCAAGGGACTAGCGCTTCTCAAACACTACTCTGCGTTGGGCGTAATCTAACGGCAGATGCCGCCGATGCAGGTTCACTCACTTAGCCGAAAGGAGAGAATTATGTGCGTAGCTGAGATAATCGCAACCGTCGTAGGCTTACTGGTAGGGATCTACCTAATCCTTGAAGCCATCTTCTATTTCGGGCTGGTTAAGATCGTGCGCCCTGCGTCCACCACAGAAATCAGGGTCTCGTGCGGCATCATCGGGGCCATCTTCGTGGTACTGGCAATCCTTATCTTCGCGGGCGTGATCCCGCCTGTTTGCCGGCCATAGTCAACGCGGTTCTATTTTTGAGCATGGGGTATCGGGGGCTGAGGCTGCTTTGAGCCGTCGGCTCGACCGTCACTTTCAACCCTGAGTCCTTCCGGCTTACGGGTCAGGTATCTCTGCGCCCTTTTTCGCCCTCGCCGACGGAAGCGGTCTCCGCCCGCATCTCATCCCCGCTCGCGGCGGCTTCGTATTGACATTCTATACGTGCGTCGTGTACCCTCCTATAGAATCTCTATAGGGTGGACAGTATGGACACATTTCAGACGAACTTGCTACAGGGAACGCTCGACCTACTGATACTGAAGACGCTCTCTTTAGGAGAGATGCACGGTCTGGGTATTGCGCGGCGCATCAACCAAATAACGAAGGGGACTTTCCACGTCAAGCCGGGCTCGCTCTTTCCCGCGCTGCACCGCATGGAGCAGTCTGGGTGGCTCGTGGCGTCGTGGGGCGAATCGGAGAACAAGCGGCGCGCGAAGTATTACCGGCTGAGCAAGGCCGGACGAAAGCAACTCAAGACTGAAACCAACGAATGGGATCGTATCGCGCTGGCGATAGCAAGCGCTTTACAGGCTAGCTAGGGATGCCCCATGCCGCTATCACTACCGCCGCTGCTATTGTCACGTTTCTCTTCATTCTGGAGAAATATTTTCAAGAGGGCTCGCGTGGAACAGGAGCTTGACGAAGAGCTTCGGGCGTACGTAGAGCTGTTGACGGAGGAGAAGATCAGGACAGGGCTGGCGGCCGATGAGGCCCGTCGCTTGTCATTAATAGAGCTTGGCGGGCTTGACCAGGTCAAGGAACAGGTCCGAGACGTAAGAGTAGGAGTTATGATGGAGACTCTTTTGCAAGACCTTCGCTACAACCTTCGCGTGCTGGTGAAGAATCCGGGTTTCGCTGCGATTGCGGTGTTTACATTGGCACTCGGCATCGGCGCGAACACGGCGATCTTCAGCGTCGTTAACGCTGTCCTGCTTCGCCCGTTGCCTTACGCTGATCCTGACAGGCTCGTACAGGTCTGGGAATATCGCCCGCGCCAGGGCTTGAACCGTCAAAATGTGTCGTCGGCCGAATTCGCCGCGTGGCACGATCAGAACAGCGTTTTTGAAGAGGTCGCCGCGATAGATGTGGCCGAGTACAATCTGACGGGCGACGCTGAGCCGGAGCGTGTCGTAGGGGCGCGCGTGTCCTCAAGCTACTTCCCGCTGCTGGGCATTAAGCCTGCCCTCGGTCGCACCTTTCTGCGGGAGGAGGATCAGCCTGACCATAGCGATGTCGTCGTCTTAAGCCACGGGCTCTGGCAGCGTCGCTTCGGCGGCGAACGCTCGGTCGTCGGCCGCGACGTCGCGCTCGACGGCGAGAGCTACACAATC
>DASQYE010000191.1:0-6583 GCA_035639355.1 Pyrinomonadaceae bacterium | reverse complement strand
GAAAACGCGATCACAAAACTGCCGCCCGGCTATCGCAGCGTCTTCGTCCTGCACGACGTTGAAGGCTACGAGCACGGCGAGATTGCGGGGATGCTGGGCATCTCCGAGGGCACCTCCAAGTCGCAGCTGCACAAGGCGCGGCTGAAATTAAGAGACCTGATAAGGCAACAGGCGGCCAATAATTAGAGTCTAAGATCATTTTGATAAGTCGGTTTTACCTTTTGAAGGGGACGAGCTATGGATTGTGCAAAGAGTTTGGAGCTGCTGAGCGATTTTCATGACGGCGTACTTGATACGACCGCGCAGTCGGAGGTCAAGACCCACCTCGAAACGTGCCGTCCGTGCGCCGGAGTCTTTCGCGACCTGGACACGATCGTGATGGCGGCCGCGGTGCTTCGCGCCGAGCCGGGAATAGCTTTCCCCGACGATACGCTCGTCTGGCAGCGTTTGAGCATCAGCAAAGGCCCGATTCATTAATTGCCGAGCCTTAGGGCGACGCCGAGCGGCCCCCGGAAAGCGCGACTCAACCCCTCTCAGGAAGCGCCGCTTTTATGGTCAAGACGCCGGAAAAGTCGGCGGCCCCGTCAGACCGGGCCACGCGGCCGTGCCAGGCTATCACTCGTGCTCTCTTTTCTACGGCGTCTTGACCATCTTTCGCGCGACTCCTAAAATACAGGACGAATTCCCCACTGACAGCCCCTATGACGTAAACCGAGTTTCAAGGAGGGAAAGTTATGTCCAGCCAGAGAAGTGATAATAGTCAGGGCGATACGGGAACCAGGGATATTACCTACGACTTAATCAGCACCTCTTATCACCTGTTGCAGGGTGCTGAGACCGTGGCCCTGTACATCGCCGATGCCGAGCAAGAGGGCAATCAGGAACTCGCGCAGTTCTTTCGCGAGACGAAGGACGAATACACGCGCCGCGCCGAGCGCGCCAAACAACTGCTCGCCGGTCATCTCGGACGAGGACAGGGGCAGGCGGCCTCGGGCTCGTAATCGTCGCTCGCAAAAAGAGGCACGGGCCCGAGCCATCAGCGCTCTGCCCGGCCCTTAACGGCTCTTAAAGAGAGAGGAGCGCCCGTGTCGCCAAGGTGGCGACACGGGCGCTCCTCTCTTTTGAGTCATGCTCGCCTCGCCGCTCGCCTTTTAATCGAACGCTCGTCGCTAAAGGGCGAAGCAGGTCAAACACTCCTATCGATCTACGATCTTCATGGCTGCTCGCGCCGAGCCGTCCAGCCGTGCCTTGAATTCAGGCGTGATCGCTTCACTACCGCAAGAGGCCACTCGTTCACCGTAGGTCAAGACGTATTCGGCGCTCCCGTCCTTTGAGGCGATCAAAAACTGCTTGAGGAACAAGGCCGGAGAAGGGCTGAACCCCCTTTCCCGCAGGAATCTGAGGTCAGGGATGCTGTCAGGGTCGGGGATTTCCGCCAGCACGGCGCATTGCTCCCTGGACGTGAAGTTGATTGGGCCCAGGGGGTCAGGCTTCAAGCTGCTGTAGTCGAGTCCGCCAGAGCCGTCCGCGTGCTCCTCTGCGTGAACCATGATGAGCCGGTCGCGATTGACGAAAGCAACGACGGAGACATTGAACAACTTTTCGTCATACGTCGGCTGGTGATGATACTCGCCCAGGAGCTTAAAAGATTTATCAATCTTCAGACGATATTTGAGCCCGTGTGTGGATTCAACCGTTTGACCCCTGACCTTCAGATAATCAAAAGTCTGTCGTTGAGAGCCGGCGGCAGCCAGGCTAAAGACTAGAATCAGGCCCGGAAGTAACCGCATAATGCTTTCCCCTTCCGAAAGAGTATAAAGACTCGGCAGTGCTAAAAGGACGGGCCGGAGCGAGGAATAGTTAACATGCGGGGATGCGGCGCAGAGCGCGCCCCTGGAGGCGACGTGAGCCTCAGGGTTTATGCGCTGAGGCCACCGTAGAGGCTCAGGCCGCGCTGGACGGACGGGTGGCCCAGCAGGTTTGCGCTGAGCAGCGCCGCCTGCGGGCTCAAGTACAGCGTATGCCAGCGCATGAAGCGGCTCACGGGCGGCTCGTTCGTGTAGATGCGCTCAAAGCCCGTCTCTATGAAAAGGGTTTCCGGCTGCGGCCATTCGAGACGCACGATCGGGTTCAAAGAGACCGGACGGCTCGACGCCTTCTTCAGATTCTTTTCGTCATAACGGATCGAGGCGGCCAGCAGCGGCTCGCCCAGGGGAAGGCGCGCGGCCGTCGGCGTCTCCGTCATCGCGTCATAAATAGCGACATCTTTGTCGAAGGCCGTAGCGACCTTTGAAGAGTCTGGCGACCAGACGGGCAGGGCGTCGGTCGATTCGTCCGCCAGCAGCCGCTCCTGTCCGTCGAGCGTGAGCAGTCGCGGACGCCCGGCGGGCCGCAGGTACGACGGGTCGCGCGCCTGTAGCTCGCTCTCTGTGCAGGCGAGCGCGGCCAGCGCATGTGCGTCCGGGGCCCACGCCAGGTAAAAGTAGATCAACCCCTCGCGCTGCGTGAGCGGCCTCAGGTCAAAGCCGTCGCGGTTGCAGACGTAAATCTGTTCGGTATTGAAAGAGGGGACGGGCCCGAAGGCGGGCGCAACCGAGGCGGACGGCGTCGCGGGAGTCGGAATCTCTTCCGGCACGTCTACGAGCGCGGGCGGCGTGGGCTGCGCCAGAGGGTTTTTGCGCGCGATGAAGGCTACCTGGTTCCCGTCCGGCGACCATGCGACCGTAGAGGCGAACGCGCCCTTCAGATCGGGCGGCGTCAGGTTGCGCAGAAACCTCCCGTCCGCCGTATACATGTCTATGCGAAACAGTTCCTCTTGCTCTTCGCCGGTCGCATAGAGCGCGAGCACACGTTGAAGCTCGGGCGGGCCGGGCGAAACGACCGTGCGCAGCAGCGCGTCATCCTTACGGTTGGTCTCGAAATCGGCTTCGACCGAGTCCAGCCTGTCATTCGGGTCCTGGCTCGCGGAAGCTCCGGGCGGCGGCGGCTGCGTATCCGGCGTGAAGCGATAGGCAAGGCGCTGCGCGGGCACATCGCGCAGCGAGCGCGGGCGCACGCTCTGCTTGTCCCCGATGATGGAACGGCAGCCCGTCGCGGCCGACGCAACCGCGAGCAACGACGAAAGGAGCGCGCACCAGCGCCAGGCCGCGCCGCGCCGCGCACCCGTTCTGCCAATGCGATGGCGCATTCCACTCTTCATATTTACGGACTCCACCGGCGCAGATGCTTTCGCTTCATTCGGATCGTTGATGATAGGAACGCCGACGTGGGGTTGTCAACGAAGTAGAGCGACAGGCGCAGCGCGTGCGGTTTCGAGGCGGGCCGGATTGTTTACCGCTGCGCGGGCGGGTTTTCAAGCAGCGGAAGAAATCCTTCGCGATTCATGATGTCGCGCGCGAGCGCCGGGTCGAGCGCGAAGACGGCGCGCATGGTATTACGCGGCGAGAGGTGGTCTTCGTCCGTATCGTCTTCCTCGACGCAGTTGTGCTCGACCGATCGCGCCAATCGTCGCGCCAGCGATTCCTCGCCGGGCGTGCGCGAGACCAGATCGCGGGTGCTCATAGCCCCGACCAGGTCGCACGTCAGCTCCTCTGGCCTGTGGCCGTAGATGCTGAAGCCCGTCAGGCCGGCGGCGCGTCGCCCCACTAGACGGAATAGCGGGCGCAGAGAGTCCGTCTTCCCGTCCGCTATGTGTACCAGCTCGTGCGAGAGCACGCTGACCACGCCTTCGTCCGAGCGAAGGCCGGCGAGAAAGATGGTCCCGAAGCTGATCGTGTGCGGGTCGCTGAGGACGACCGCCGCATTGTCGCGCAAGTCCATGTCCGGCTCCACTTCTCTAACAGCCTTGATGCGGGCCGTGGCGTCGCGGATTCTGTATGCGGCCAGGCCATACTCGCCGGCGAGCTGGCGCAGCGCCTTGATCGTCAACTCGCGCGCGACCGGCAGCAGTCGTTCAGCGCGACGCGCCCCGGCGATGACATCCGGGTGGCCCACCGGAAGCGAGGGACGCGCCTGCATCTCGTCGATCGGCAGGCTGCCTAAGGGGTCTACCTCGCGCTCGGCGCAGACTGCCCCGATCGCGCGCTCGATCACCTCAGGCTCGGCGCGAGCGGAAGTCTCGTGCGAGCGCGCACCCCGCTCGGAAGTCCTCTTTTGGACAGGCGATACGCCTTGCGCCGCCGCGCTCAAGGAGAGCGCCGCGAGAAGGAGAAGAAGAGCAAGGATGAATGCGGAAGGATGAAGGCGGAAGGAAGAACGAAAACGGAGCGCGGCGACCCGGACGCGAGCGGCGACGCGTAGGCGAGAGCGCGCTCCGGCCTTCAACGCATCATCTATAACTATGAATCCGTCCCTCGTTTTCATCCTTCATCCTTCCGCCTTCGTCCTTTATTTACCGGTTGCGCCAGGCGGGTTTGCGTTTTTCCATGAAGGCGAGGACGCCCTCGCGCGCGTCATGCGTCTTCATCAGCTCGGTCAGGTAAAGATTTTCCACTTTGCTCAGGGCCTCTTCAAAGGGGAGGCCGCGCGCCATATCTATAGCGCGCCTAGTAGCTTCCAGCGCGGGCGCGGACAGCTCGCGCAGCTTTGACAGAATCTCCTCGGTCTTCTGCGCGAGCTGCCCCGAAGGCACCAGGTAATTAACCAGTCCGAGCCGGGTCGCCTCGGTCGCGTCGATCAGCTCGCCCGTAAGTATAAGCTCGCGCGCCCGCTTGTCTCCGATGATGCGGGGCAGGAGCACGGCGGCGACGGGCGGAAAGACGCCGAGCTTGATCTCGGGCTGGCCGAAGCGCGCTCGCTCGCTGGCGATAACTATATCGCACCCGGCCACCAGTTCACAGCCCCCGCCCAGGGCCGCCCCGTCAACCACGGCGATTGTAGGCTTCGACGCCTGTTCGAGCGCGCGAAAGATCGCGTGAAACGCATCGAGCATCTGGTAAATAGTCTCTTCGACGTGCTCTTCGACGGCGACTCCGGCGCTGAAGGCGCGCGCGTCCTGCGCGGCCTCGAAAACGATCGCCACCAGATCACGCTCGCGCACGCACTCCGAGAGCGCCGATCCGATCTCGCGCATCATGGCGATGTTGAAGACGTTCAGGGGCGGACGCGCGAAGGCGATGCGGCCGACACGCTCCTCTATGGAAAGATTGATGTTCTGATAAGCCATCACATTTAGAGCTTCGAGCGCGGGGGGCGCAAAAGCACCTGACGCTTAACCGTAGATTGCAAGCGCGGTCAGCGCCGCTTTCAAGAAAGGCTCTGCCCGCCATCGACGCGGATCACTTCGCCAGTGATGTGACGCGCCTGTTCCGAGCAGAGAAAGGCGACCAGACCGGCGACATCCTGCGGCTCGCCGATGCGCCCCAGCGCGGCTTCGCGCGCCGCCCCCTCCTTGATCTTCTTCGGCAGCCGCTCAAGCATCGGCGTCTCTATGAAACCGGGCGCGACGGCGTTGACGTTGACGTTCGAGCTTCCAAGCTCGGCGGCCGCAGAGCGGGTCAGTCCTATGACGCCCGCCTTCGACGCCGCATAGTTGCTGATCCCGAAGCTTCCGCGCAGAGCTTGGATCGAAGAGATATTGACGATCTTGCCCGAGCGCTGCTCGCGAAACAGAGCCGAGACGGCGCGTATATAGTTGAACGTGCCCTTCAGATTGACGTTCACAACCCTATCCCATTGCGACTCGGTCATCTTCCATAGCGGCGCATCGCTGTTGACGCCAGCGGCGTTGACGAGGATGTCCAGCCGGCCCAGGCGCGCGTTGGCCTCTGCCACGATGCGCGACGCTTTACCGTGATCCACTACGTCGGCGGTGAAGGTAGAGACGCGCGCTCCCGTCTCCTTGAGCAGGTGCGAAGTTTGAATCATAACGTCCTCGCCGACCACATCCACGACCGCAATGCTCGCTCCCCGGCGCGCAAGCTCAAGAGCGCAGGCGCGACCGATGCCCGATGCAGCGCCCGTAACCAGCGCGACCCTTCCTTCAAAATCCATCGGAGAAAAAACCTCTTCCTTGTTCATTGCCTGTCAACATCATAAGAGGCAAAGGGCTAAAAAGAAAGGTTTGAAGATGAGGGGCCAGGGGCCGGGGAAGGTGGGGGGCGGGGTTTGGTTACAGCGCGAAGCCCCACACCGGCCCGCGTCGCCTTTCTCCTGGCCCCTGACCGCAGGCCCCCGGCCACCTTCGCGCGCGTTCTTCCTGCAAAACTTTCGCGACGAAACTGCTTTAAGCTCGGCTCACGGGTTATGAAGGAGGTCTAAAGAAGATGAGTATTATCACCTGCCTAGAGTGCGGCGCAAGGAATCGCGTCCGGGAGAGTGAGACGAGCGCGCGTCAACCAGTATGCGGCAAATGCGGCGCGGCGCTTGACGTGGCGCAATCGGCCGATGAGGTTGACACGAGCAGGCCGCGCACGGTGACGGACGCGACCTTCGCGGACGTGCTGCGCTTGGCGGGCGATCGCCCCCTGGTGCTGGACTGCTGGGCGGAGTGGTGCGGGCCGTGCCGCATGCTCGCGCCGGTGCTCGACCAGTTGGCCTCGGAATCCAAAGGGCGCTACGTCGTCGCTAAATTAAACGTCGATCA
>DASQYE010000190.1:0-2042 GCA_035639355.1 Pyrinomonadaceae bacterium | reverse complement strand
GGAATGGAATCCGTTCATCGTCTCGATCAGGGGCGAGGCGCGCGAGGGGGCGCGGCTCGAAGCCGAGCTGAGGCCGCCCGGAACACGCGGCTTCAAGTTTCGCCCGGTCATCCTCGCGGCCATAGCTCCGCACGAGCTGCGATGGCTGGGCCGCCTGGGGTTTCGCGGCATCTTTGACGGCGAGCACATCTTTACCATCGAGCCCATCGCGGCCAACCGCGTGCGCTTCGTCCAGCGTGAGAGGTTCACGGGCCTGCTCGTTCCCTTCCTCGCACACATGCTCGACGACAAGACCCGTCGCGGTTTCGAGGAGATGAACCGCTGGCTCAAGCAACGCGCCGAAAAGCAGGGATGAAGGCGGAGGGCGGAGGGATGAAAGAAGCAATTCAACTTCCTTGATTGCTTTTCTTATTCATCCCTTATCCCTCATCCTTCATCCCTTGGTTGCGGCTTATTTGATGATGAATGATCAAAACAGTGAGAGATGCCCGCGCTGCGACGCTGGACGGCTGCGGCGCTGGGCCGAGCTGAGCGAAGAGGAGCGAGAGGTAGTGCGCCGCCTGCCGGGCTCGGCCGACTATTCCCTGGACGAGCGCCGTGCAAGACACAGTTGGTGCGCTAACTGCTGGTATGAAGCGGCGGACGACGCTTCGCGGGATGCGTGAAAAAGAGTTTATGCGCCGGGCCACGGGGCCGGAGGTGTGATGAAATGGATGCTGACGTGGAAGAGATTTCTTTGGATCAAGAGGTTCGTCGCCTCGTTTACGATCACGTCATACGCGAGGGGCTTCCTCCGACCGTGGCGGAAACGGCGGCCGCGCTCTCGCGCCCGTTTGATGAGGTCAATCTATGCTTCCGGCGTCTGGCCGACGCTCATATCCTGGTCTTACAGAAGGGCAGCGGCGAGATTCTGATGGCAGCGCCCTTCTCCGCCGTGCCGACGGCTTTCCTGGTCAAGGTCGGAGACCGAAAGTATTACGGCAACTGCATCTGGGACGCCCTCGGAATCCCCTCCATGTTGAAGCAGGACGGGATCGTCAATGCTTCGTGCGGGTGCTGTGGCACGGCTATGACCTTGGAGGTCGCAAACGGTTCGCTCGCGCAGGCGCGCGGGCTGGCCCACTTCGCCGTCGCGGCGGCACGCTGGTGGGATGATGTCGTCTTTAGTTGAAAGACGATGCTGCTCTTCTGGTCAGAGGAGCATATAGCGAAGTGGTGTGGGGATTGGAATCTGCCGCGCGGCGAAACTCTCAGCGTGGACAAGTGCTGGCTGCTGGCTAACGCCTGGTTTAGCGCCGACCGGCGCGAGCCCGCCTGGAGAAGAAGGACGATCAGTGAGGCGGAAATCTTATTTGCCGAACTCGGCCTCACTTCGCCCTTCTGGCGCTTGCAGCCTTGAAGAGTGATAACACTTCGCTGCCTTGCTGGTAGATTACAAACGCGCGCGGCTGACCCTGATAAAAGCCGCTCGGCAGCCGGCTCTCGTTCAATATACCTCTCTCACTCAATATCCTCTCACGCTCGTTGTTGCGGGTGTGGGCGATTTCCGGGTCGAGCGTAAATCGGCTCGATCTATTGCGACACGCTGTCAGCCCCTGTTCGTCCTTTAGTCCTTGCCTGTGATGCGGTCGTATGCGGCGCGAATGTTCGCCATGTGGGCGGCGAGCGCGGCGGCCAGGCTGCCCGGTGAATCGTAGCTCATGCAGCGCGCGATGTCCCGGAGCGCGGCGTGGTCCATCGCCGGGAGCAAGGTGGAACGTCCGACGACCAGTCGCAGGTAGTGATCGAGTGTGCGAAGAAAGGCGTAGCCGTCATTCATGGCCGCGTAGTCTCGCTCATCGAAAGCTTCGGCCGCGTGCAGGCGTTCGAGCGTCGAGCGCGTCGAGCGGTCTTCCGGCTCGTCCGGAACATCGCAACGCAGTTGCAGGTAGCGCGTCGCGAAATACACGTCGAGCATTCCTCCAGGCCCGTACTTGATATCGGTTCCGCCTCTTCTATGCCGCCGGGCCCGCTCCTGTTCCAATCGCTCGCGCACGCGGCGC
>DASQYE010000189.1:0-3581 GCA_035639355.1 Pyrinomonadaceae bacterium | reverse complement strand
CTTGATACCTCTCTATAAGGAAGCATACCGCCAGGTGAAATTCGAGCCGTCGAGGCAGGCTATCTCATATAGAGCAAAGCTTGCCTCGACGGCTCGAACTTCATCCGAACCTCGGAGAACTCGTTAACACCGATCGGGTTTAGACGAGCGTCAGCCCTTGAGAAGTTAAGGGTTCCTCGGGTTGAGAGACTCTCCCCTCTGGAATTTATAACCCTCCAGAACCAGCTTGCCCAGCCTCTTCCTGACCTCCTTCAAGTCGTTCTTGTCTTCCTTCTCCAAGTTATTATTGCCTTCCGGCCTATCACCGAAGAGGGCTCTCTTGGGAAAAAAGATTTTCGTTCTGATTGAACCGCCGTTCTGGATGACTATGTCGTCGCGAAGAGCGCCCGCTTCGAGACGGCTCATTTCATCCGGAACCGTATCCTTCCACACCGCCTCCACACCGCTTCTTAGAGGATTGCTGATAATATCTATGCCTTGAGAATAGTTTTTGGCATGATTGATATTATGGAAATAAGGATTGAAACCGGTCAGCAGTGTGCCCAAAGAAGTAATAAAAGCCAGCGCCAGCGAGCGGGGATGTAAAAGCTTGCGTCTCATCAGGCTCCCGGACACGGTGCTGTAACTCGTATTTGGCCTTGGGACTTCACCGTTCAAATCAAAGCCGATCTGCGACAGGTGTAGATCACTACCGGACTGATTTTTAATACTGACTTCGATACAGTAGTAATCATCCTTGATCGTCCGCCCAAAATTGTCCCCCACAATATTGGGGGGCAGAACCTCCCACATGGTTGTGATAGAGCCTCTCTGATAACTGACGTTCATGAACCTCGTTTCCCCACGTGACCTCACCGTGATAGGAATAACAGCAGGAGCTGTACTTTTGGGGTTGCCGGCCCTGCCGGTCAAAGTAAACACGTTATCCTTATCAGGCCCGCTCAGAACAGCAAACTCTTTCAGTTCATCAGGAATCTCCGCCTCGACGCGAGCGTTTTTAATCTCCTGGTCCTGCGCTGTCTTCACAGTGACCTTGAAGGTGACCTGTGTTTCCGGCGTTATAGAAAGGTTGGTTTTATCGAAGCTGATGGTGCTTTTTGCCGGGCCGAAGGGCTGGTAATTGACGAGGACGACACCGGAGGTCGCACCCGCCCTGGCCAGTATCGGGATGCTTGATGGGGCGACGGTTTTGGGGTCGCTGGGGAACGTCGCTATTACTGTAGCCTCACTCCTGGTTCCAACGACCTCTGCGCCGACCAGTTCAACGAAATCCTTGTACCTGCCGTCAATTTCCCACGAAATCTGGGTGGCCGGTATCGCGGTGCCATTGCCGTCTCTGGCCTCGGCGCTGATCTTGGTTCTAAAGCCGGGGGTGACGGAAATCTCCTCCAACGGAGTAAAAGAGATCGTTCCCGGTGGGGTGGGTGCCGAAGGCTTAAAGTGAACCAACAAGTCTCCCCGCGCTGAAGCGCCCGAGCGCGCAGTAAGGGTGATGTTAACCGGCGCGGCGGTCGCTGAAGTAGCCGCCCTGCCAATCCCTACGATGATGATGTCGGTGGTCGATGTGCTATTGAGCGGAGTGTTGACCTCTATAAATTCAGCGGCGGAAGGCGGGACTTCCCAGACGACCTTGGCTCCCGGTATCTCGGCACCGTTTACGTCGGTCACAATCGCTCTGACCCTGACTCTCTGGCCCCGTTCAACAGTCGGTTCGGGTGGGTCAAAGGTGATCCTGAAGGGCTGCTTTTTGACTTTCTTTGAACCGGCTGCCCTTGGCAGCGAGCCGAAAGCGCTTATTGCCAGACAGTGGATCAGCACTAACGAGAGGATTTGAAATCTGATTTGGAGGGGCGATCTCATCCTAGTTGCTCCTGAATAACGAACATGAAGTTTTAACCCGTGCGACGTGGCGGGAGTGGTGTGTACCCGATTTAGCGATGCTGCACGAATGGGAGACAGAAATGCTTCTCCAGTTTCCCGGATTATAGAATTTGTCGGGTTACAACCACTCTACTAGATATGCTTTCTAAGGAGAAAACATTTCATCCTTGACTCTGTGCGAAGGGAGCGTCCGGTTTTCCTTGTCAAGTAGATTTATTGCGTGAGACAAAGTTCGTGGCCGCAGCCTCGAACGAGTAGAGAATCACCTGAAGAAGCGGGCCCACCTTAAAGTAAGCGAATCGAAAAGTCAATATAAAAACTTTTCCGCGAAGATCGCTGTGCCCAGGCGGTTTGTTATTAGCCTCAACTGGTGCTTCGTAACCCCTGCGCGATGGCGGGGACGATGCGGCGCGGGACGGCGATGGCTTCCTTGATGTGGCGGGCGTGCGTGAAATGGCCCGCGACGTAGAGCCCGCGAACGTTGGTCTCGAAAGTCTCTGGGTCGTAGACGGGCACTTGCGCCAGACCGCTGCGGGCGATCTCGACGCCGACCTCACGCAGCAGCCTGAGATCGGCGTCGCTTCCGATCAGCACGAAGACCACGTCGTTCGGTAAGGTGATCGTTTCCCCTTCATCAGTCCTGATGCGCACATCGCGCTCAGCGATCTCGTCCATCTCGGTGAAGAAGCAGAGGCGCAGGTGGCCCACCGCGATCTGCTGTTCGAGCGGCTCGCGCACCCAGTGCTTGATCGCGTTCTTTTTGGGGTCGCGATTCTCCCAGTCCGCGCGCCAGATGGCGAGAGTGGTGCGTGCTCCCTCCTCTGCCAAAAACAGCGCCGCTTCGGCCGCGCTGTTTCCGCCGCCGACGACCATCGCATCCTTTCGCACGTAAGGGTAGGGCTCTACGAACCTGTGATGGACTTTCGGAAGGTCTTCGCCCTTAACACCCAGTCGGCGCGGATAACTCATCGCGCCGATGGCGAAGAGCACGCGCGAAGTCCTGTAGACGGCGCGCGTAGTGTGAACACGGAAGCCTTCGGGCTCGGCGCGCTCGATCTGACGCGCTTCCTCTTCCGTATTGATTCGCAGCTCATGCTCAAGCGCAAACCGGACGTAGTGTGAAAGCAGCTCTTCGCGCGTGGGCTTTTCGCGGCAGGGCTTGAGCGCGCCCTCGCGCATCTCCAGCTCGTTCGGCGTCGAGAAGACTGTGCGTCCTACGGGGTAGCGAAAGATCGTGTCGGCGATGAGTCCGCGCTCGATGACCAGATAATTCAAGCCCTCACGCGCGGCCGCGTCCGCGGCCGAGATTCCCGCCGGGCCTGCTCCGACGATCAGCAAATCAAGTTGTTCCGGGCTCGCTTCCATGCTTCTTCAAAATATCCTCGCACGTCGCCGCCCGGAACATCAAACGCCCGTGGGCGTCCCAAGCAATGTGAGCGGGAGAAAATCATTCGCCGCACGGGGCCGGGGGCGAAGCTTAAATTATTGTCGAGCGACCATTAAGGATTGTTGCAAGCGATCTTGCAGGAAAAATCTTGACAATCCTCGGGCCTTACCATATCTTACGGCGCGTTCTCATGCGTCTTCTCTGGCGATGATTGGTCTCGTCCGATCTTTCACCCTTGCCATCAATCCGGGAAGCGGACTACGCAGCTTTAGCCGCGTAAGTGATAAGCTTTTGTGCGCTTCTCATCCGGGAT
>DASQYE010000188.1:0-2823 GCA_035639355.1 Pyrinomonadaceae bacterium | reverse complement strand
GTGCGAACGGCGCTGATGGCCAGCTCGAACGGCGTCTTGATCTTGGCGCGATAGCTTGCGGGCGAATTGAATTCCTTTGAAGCGAACAGGTCGCGTAAGGTCTCGCGTATATCGCCGCCGCTTCGCGTAAACACCGCGCTGATGCGCGCCACGAGCTGGGGCGTCGGCTCGTCCATGACGAAGCGGCGCGCGAGCTTGGTCGCCACGAGCTTCGCCGTAGAGGGATGACGCGCGAGGATGTCCAGGACCATGAGCCCGTCGCGCATGCCGCCGCCCGCCGGAATCCTGTGGCCGAGGACAAGCTTTTCGCCGTCGTCGTGCAGGCGCGGGTTGAAATAGAATGTTCCGGCCTCGTCACCGCCCGCGCTCATATTGCGAAAGCCGCGCGGGTTTGCGATCGTCCAGCCCGTAAAGCAGCGCGCCACCTCCTGCACGTCCCTCTGCGTATATCCGCCGTCCACGCCGAGCGTGTGCAGCTCCATCAGCTCGCGCGCGTAATTCTCGTTGATGCCACGGCGCGGGCGTTGCTGCCTGGCGGACGGCTGTTGCTGCTGCTGTTGCGTTGCCTGGGGCATACTCTGTGCAGCGGCAGCGCCGGGTCGCTGTGCTCCCGAGTTCGGATTCAAGCCGACGGGACGATTCCTTGCGCCGCCGCGCAAGGGTTGGTCTAAGAAGAGGCCGCGCCGCCGTCGCTGGCCGCCGGGCCCGCGTCCGCGCGCGTTCGGGCTCACGCTCTGGAAATTATCCAGGTAAAAAAGCATGGCAGGGCTCTGCGCCGTCGCCAGGAGCAGGTCGTAGAACTTGCCCAGGGTGTGCGGGCGAATCGTGTCGCGGTCGTAGGCGACGAGCAGCCAGCGGTCAGCGCCCTTGCCCGCGAAGACATTGAAATGGTTGGACCAGAAATCGACCAGCACTTCCTGCAACTGTCGCTCGCTATAGACGGCTCGCATGATGCGCGCGGCCTGCAACTCTGTGATGATGCGCTGCGGCCTTTGCAGGCCGTTCTGCTCCATGTACCGGCGCAGAGCCCTGCGATACTCGTTGTTATTCCCGGCGACGGGCGCGTCCCCGGCCCGCGTCGTTTGCACAGGCCCGCCGCGCATCATAGCCTCGCCTTCGGGCTCGGCTGCGGGCGATGCAGCCGCATCGGTCTCTGCCGCCCCCCCTTTGCCCTTGACGCGATCGGCGCGCAACGCAGCCAGCTCCGGCGGCAGTTCGCCGCGCCGCTCAAGCTGTCGCAGCAAAGCTCCCGGCCGCGGATACTTCGCGTAAAGCTCTGCGGTCGATAAAGAGAGCGTCGTCAGACCGCGCACCTTCTCCTCCGCCACAGCGTCCGCGATTCTTTCGGGCTCAAGCTGTTGACGAATATAATTCTCAAGCCCCGTTGCGCGGACGCGCTCCACGTCGCCCGGACGCGCGCCGAAACCCAGGCGATTGAGCACGTGCACAATGCGTCTATCCTCGCCGAGCCGCTGCTGCGTCTGCTGCTGCCGAGCGCCGACGCCGAACGACCCGGAAAGAAGCGCCAGCATGGAGAAGAGAGCGGCCGAACGCCGCGCTGCGCCGGAAATTGAATGATGAGATCTGTTTTTAAAAGCCTTCATAACCAAGTCGTTCCGATGATTTTGAGGGTCAGGGCTCCCGTGACGAGACCCCTTTAATTGCGTTCCTGGCTTGTACCACCAACTTAGACGCGCGGCCAGCGCCGAGGGTTGAAAAATTTGAGGCGCGGCCCATCGCTCAAGATGGGCCGCGCCTTCAAGAATCGGCGCGCGAAAAATTGGCCCGGCGTTACCTGACCGGCTTCGGATAAGCCACGGGGCTGCGGTTGCCGTCGCTGTCCACGGCGCGCACGCCGAAGAAATAGTTGTCCTTTGACATCCCCTGCATCGTGTAGGTCGTCACACGGCCGACCATGCGCGCGCCCGTCCAGACGGGAGAGGTCGTCTCTCTCCACACGATCTCGTAGCCCGCCAGGTCCGGCTCCGTGCTCGCAGACCATTGCAAGTCCGTGTCGTTGGTCAAGCGCCTGGTCAGGATGCCTACGTCTTTAGGCGCGGCGGGCGCGAGCGCCAGGCTGGCGAGCGACGCGGCGTTGATGCGCGCGACCTGCGCGACGTAGCCGAAATCCACGAACTGCGGCAGGTCGCCGTACTGCACGCCCCCCTCTACGCGCACGTTCTGATGCTGGTGGCGATAATCCTCGTTCGGCTCGGTGAAACGAACCGCCGGATAGCCGCGCTCCAGAAAAGGGATGTGATCGCCGCCGCGCAAATAGCGGTCGCGCCGGTACACCATCATCACGTTGAAGCCGGGCATGTAGCGCGCGCCCGTCTCCTTTATAAATCGCGCGAGCTGGCGCGCGGCCGAATCGTTCTCGCCGCCAACGCTGCGCCGCGTCCTGGCCTCCTCCTCCGTCTCGTTCGACGGCACGCCCTCGGAGAAAACGCGCACCGTGCGGCGGTCACGCACGCCGTTGCCGCCCAGGGTATTGCCGACGATGTCGTTGGTAAACATCGCCTCTATGTTCCAGTTCTTCTGCTTCGCCTGCTCGGCGTAATGAGTCGAGCCCAGCAGGCTTTGCTCTTCGCCAGCGACCGCCATAAAGACTATCGTCGCGTCGAAGCGGTATCTGGACATCACGCGCGCCATCTCCAACACGGCCGCCACACCCGACGCATCGTCATTTGCGCCCGGCGCGTCGCACACAGCGTCGATCGGACTCGTGCACATAGAGTCGTAGTGACCGCTCACGACGTATAGACGATTCGCGGAGACGGGCTGTGTGCCACGCAGCGTGGCGACGACGTTGGTGATGACGGT
>DASQYE010000187.1:0-3512 GCA_035639355.1 Pyrinomonadaceae bacterium | reverse complement strand
GAGATGTACCAGAAGACCTCTCAGCCAGGACGCCCCCTCGCCCGGAAATCTTCGCCCGAGCCCGAGAATGATGGGCGTCAGGCAGCCCCAGGCGTACCAGACACACAGCTGCCAGAAAGCGATGCGCCACCAGGAATGGTTCATGCCCGGCGTGTGACGCATCTCGAAATATATCTGATTGGCGTACAGGAAACTGAAGAGCGTCCAGAACCCGAAGAGGATAGCCCACTTCAGCCAATCGATCCTGACGGCGGCGGCCTCCTTCAATTCGGCGCTGTACGTTATGTGTACCGCATCTTTCATCGTTTTGAATTATACACTCATGCGCGGGCCAAACTTTAAGACCGAATAATAAGTCCCGCGCGAAGAGGTGGTCTTACCTGATGAAAGTAAGCTGCGCAGTACGCGTCTTCACTCGCTGCACGTGTCATTCACTCGTTGCGTAATGCCAGCATAGGGTCGATGCCGGTTGCGCGAAGGGCCGGTATGAAGCACGCGGCTCCGGCCACCGCCATTAGCAGGAATGAGACCGCCGCGAAGGTCAGGGGGTCGGCCGCCGGTGTGGCGAACAGCAGGGCCGCCATTAACCTGTTGAGCACGAGCGCCCCTATTACTCCGACCGCAAGCCCCAGGAGTACCAGCGACATCCCCTGTCGCATCACCATCGTGAGTATCCTGGCCCTGGTCGCGCCGAGCGCCATGCGAATGCCTATCTCGCGCGTCCGCTGGGTGACGGATAATGCCATGACGCCCGTGATTCCCGCCGCAGTGATAATCAGCGCGAGGCCCGCGAAGAGACCGAGCAGCCATACGGTCAAACGCGGGCTTGCCACCGAATCATCCCGTACCTGTTGCAGAGTCCTGACTTCGTCTATGGCCGTGTCGGGATCGACCTGGTGTACGGTGTCGCGCATCAGTTTGGCCATGCTCATGGGGTCTGACATTGTTCTGACTAACAGGAAGCCTGCGAACGGCGCTTGGGCCACGGGGTTATAGAGTTCGTCCGCCGGCTCGCGTTCGAGCCCGTATTGCTTCACGTCGCCGACGATGCCGACGATGGTAATCCATGTATCTCCATTATCCGTCGTCACTCTTTTGCCGACAGGGTCTTCGCTCCCCCAGCGATGTCGCGCCGCCGACTCGTTGATGATTGCGACCGGCGGCGCTTTCTCATCGTCAGCGTCCGTGAACAAACGGCCTCTGATGAGAGGAGTACCGATGGTCTGAAAATAGTCGGGGCTCACGGCGCGCGGATCGACCTGCGGCGCAAGCTGGCCTTCACTGAGCGAGTGGCCCTCCAATTGAATCTTGATGTTGTTGGGCCCGCGAGTTATCCCTCGGGGGTTCAGCGGATAGGTTGACGAGAGGGCGGCCGCCTGAACGCCCGGCTGCTGTTTCACTCTATCGATCACCTGCCTGAAATATTCTGCGTACTGCGTATTGGTCGTCTGCTTAGACCAGTTCGGCGCAAGCCGCATGACCAGTACCTTTTCAGGATTAAAGCCGGGATTCACCTGTTGAAGCTTGACCAGGCTGCGCAGCATCAGCCCCGCCGCTATCAAGAGCGTGAAGGAGATTGCCACCTGCGTGACCACCAGAAGACTTCGCAGCCGATTCTTTCCGCCCGAAGTGGATCGCCCACCGTCCTCCTTGAGTGCGGCGGAAAGACTCTGCTTCGAGTCAGCGCCGAAAGAGAGCGCCGGGATCAGTCCGAAGGCCAGACCCGTGCCGACGGAGACGAGCATGGTGAAAAGCAGGATCGAGAAGTCTATGCGAATTTCGCCCGTGCGATTCGTGAAGCGCGCGGCAAAGGCTACGAGCAGCGGCAACCCCCAGTAGGCGATGAGCAGGCCGAGCCCGCCGCCCAGTAGAGAGAGCAGCGTGCTTTCGGTCAGCAGTTGACGAATCAGCCTTCCTCGGCTTGCGCCGAGCGCCGTCCGCATGGCGACCTCGTGTTGTCGCTGCAACACGCGCGCGAGACTCAGATTGGCCACGTTGGCGCAGGCGATCAGTAAGACCAGCCCGGCTGTAGCCAGCAGGATCAGGAACGTTGGCCGCGCGCGCTGCGTCAATTCGTCCTCAAGCCGGACGACCTTCGCACTGTAGCCCTCGTTCTTAGGGTATGAGTCAGGGTATGCAGCCTGTAGATTGCCCGCTATTGTGCCGAGGTCGGCCTGCGCCTGTTCGAGTCTCACGCCCGGCCTGAGTCGCCCGAAGACGGTCATCATCCGCGCATTGCGATTCTCTATAAAAGCTTGAGCCGAGCGAAAAGGGCACTGCGTGGTCGGCATATAAACGTCGCTCTCCGAAGGGTACTGCGGAATGGGCGGCAGTACGCCGATCACGACGTGTGTGCGATTGTTCATGCGGAAAATCTTGCCGACGATCGAAGGGTCGCCGCCGTGACTTTGCTGCCAGTATTTATTGCTGAGGACGAGGACGGCGTCGGCCCCCTGCTTCTCATCTTCGGGCGTGAAGGTTCTGCCCATGATGGGCTTTACGCCGAGCACGTCGAAGAAATTTGCGGAGACAACGCCCGTCTGGACTCGCTCCGGCTCTTCTCTGCCGTAGAGAATAAAGCTCATAGAGTGGTGCTCGACCACCGACTCCATAGTCTTGTTCTGGTCGCGGTAATCGAAGAATTCCTTGGCGGAGAAGCCCATGTCATCGACCTTGGCTTGGAGCGCCTGTTGATGCACGACCACCATTTTGTGCCCGTCGCGGTACGGCAGGGGCCTGAGCAGCACGCCGTAGATCACGCTGAAGATGGCCGTGTTTGCGCCGACGCCTAAGCCGAGCGTTATCACAGCCATCAGCGTAAAGCCACGGTTCCTGAGCAGCACCCTTATCCCGTAGCGAATATCCTGGCCGAGCGATTCGATTAAATTAAGACCGCTTTTGTGGCCCTCTTTCTCCATGTCACACCTCGCGCTAAAAGCCTCGACCTGTAGGCCGGATTTTAAATCGGAGCCATCCGGCGCAAAAACCGAAAGCATCATTCCCGACGGGCACTACGGATCGTCACGCCCAACTGAACCTCTGCTTTATACGCCATTTCAATATCCAGAGACCCGGCTTTGCAGCGAGCCGCCGCAAGATTGCAGTGAGTGGAGGTAAACGACGGTCAAACGAAAGGGCAGGTTAACCCGGCGGAGAGGATTCAAGCGGATGACGCACGCGGCGCAAGCCCCGACACCTTGATGATGCCGGGGCTCGCTTGATTGCAAAGATGCGCTTGCTGGGGAGAAAAGCAGAGGGGCTTCGCAGGTGGCCGCTCGCCTTCGCTGCCCGCGCCCCGCCGGCTGGAAGCTTAGCGGCTCACCCTGACGCTGTACGCGCCCGTGCCGCCGGCTGTGTTGTAATGGCGCACCTGTACGAAGTAAGTTCCGGGCAGCAGGTCTGCGGAGATTCGTGCGTTCGAGCCCTCACCGCTATCGTCGTCTTGTGCGATCTGCTGGGTCTGGCTGTTCGGGCCGAGCAGCGACATGATTACGTCGGTCGTGCCCATCGTT
>DASQYE010000186.1:0-2199 GCA_035639355.1 Pyrinomonadaceae bacterium | reverse complement strand
GACTCCGTCGGCGGGTTCCGTAGAGGCAAGGGTCTGCGCCTTGTTGTAGCTTTTACCGTCGGCGGCGATGGCTATGTAATCCTCCGTCAGCATCGGTTCGAGCGTCGCTTTGTCCCCCTTGATATTCGCCTCCGTGATCTTGGTCTCCACATCCTTCAACTCCCTGAGCACTAGATCGGGCCTGAGCATCTCTGCGCCGCGCTGCTCCGTCGCGCCGTTTTGGCCCGCAGCCGTTTGGCCGCGACCGGCGAGCATAATGCCGACGCCGAGGCCGACGATCAACAGTGCCGCGCTGCCGAGTATCATTACCAGCAGGCTCGATCTGCGCGGCGTCGTCGCCGCATCGGCTGAGAGCATGGACCAGGGCTGCTGGCCGCCGAGCGAGGGCGACGAGCCGCTCCAACCCGAAGACGACGAGCCTCCGGAGTGAAAGGATTCCGGCGGGGACAGATCGCCGCTCCCCTGCGATGGGGCGAGCATCGTTGACTGGGGCTGTGATACGGGCGGGGAGCCGGCTAAGAGACGTGTGCCCTCATTCGTGCAATAGGTCTGCGCATCGTCCTCGTAGGCGGCAAAGCATCTGGGGCAGTATTTCATTTGGGGGATTCCGTCTCTTTCTCTTTTGTAGGCTACGCGCCGACAGCGCCTTTGCGTGCAGCCGGAGCTTAATGATCGATCAGGCGCGTCCTTCATCCCGCCTGTAATCTACCCGGAAGAATCTGTAAGGAGCGGCCCGGCTTTGAGACTGGGCGCGATTATAACAGAGCGTCTGAGGTGACCGCACGATCTTCGCGGGCGCTCGGAATAGGGGTTATCGCGGCCACGCGGTTGACAGCCGATCCTGCTAAGTGGGCCGAGTCTTTACGGAGACGTTCGCCTCGTTGTATGCTGCGCCGCGAGCCCATGTCGAGCCAGTTCGCTTTTCATAGAAACACAAGTGTCCCTCGTCTTTCGTTCGCTCGTCCTAATCCAAGACCGTTTGCACCGGAGGTAAGCATGAAAAGTAAATCGCCCGCGCGACTGTTCTTCGTCGTCATGGTGGCGGCGGCACTGGTTCTTCTGCTCCTGGGCCAGGGAACGGCGAGCGCGCAGAGGCGTCCGGTCGGCGGCGGCGGAGGCAATAGCAACAGCGGCGGAAGCAGCAGCGGCGGCAGTCGAAGCACAGGCGTCAGCAGCGGCGGGACGCAAACACAGAGCGCGGGTCGCGGCGCGGGCGCGCCCGTCACCAGACGCGCCGCCAGGAGGGCTGCCGGGAATACGGCCGCTCGGCGACGCGCGCGGCCACAGGGGCAGCCCGTCGAAGGCGATGCGGAAGAGGATGCGCCGGCTGCGACGGACGAAAACACTCGGCAGGGGGACAGCTATCTCGACAGGGGCCAGTACAGGGAAGCGCTGGAAGCCTACAGGCAGGCGCTTCGCGTCAATCCGAATAATCTAGACGCGCTTTTGGGAGTCGCCGATGCGTATCTCTACACGGGTCGCTACGAGGATGCGCTGGAAGCTTACAAGGGAGCGACACAGCTTCGCGCCTCAGCGCCGGAGGCCCATTTCGGCCTCGGCAATGCGTATCTTCTCATGGGGCGCTACGGCGAAGCGCTCGCGCCGCTCAGGCGAGCGCTGGCCCTCAGGTCTAATTATGCGGAGGCCCACTATGGCCTCGGCGAAGCCTATCGCAACCTTGATCTTTTTCAACAGGCGGTCGGCTCTTACAAGCAGGCGATAAGGCTCAGGGCCGACTACAGCGACGCCGTTTACAGTCTCGGCCTGGCCTTCGTAAGTCTGGGCAACAAGGCGGCGGCTCTAGAGCAATACAACGTGCTCAAAGACCTGGACGCAGACCTGTCCCGCAAGCTGCAAGCCGCCATCAACAGGTAGCACGATAGTCTCGCCGCGTCTTTCCCGTCTGCGGTTGGAGTCGTAAGGCGTTGTTACGGAAATTTATTGCGCGGCAGCTTGCTCGTCCTTCGGGCCTGGTTGGCAGACTCTTTATAGCTCGCTGGCTTGATAAGGCGAGCACGGCCATGAATAAGCTGACCCTTGAGCAGCTTTCCATTGAGCCCGCCGATAGAATTCTTGAGGTCGGCTTCGGAGGCGGCGACCTGCTGGAAAGGATTTTATCGAAGGGGCCGTGCGAGTTCGTTGCCGGAGTCGATCTTTCCGCCGACATGGTCTATGTCGCCGGTCGTCGTCTGCGGCGTT
>DASQYE010000185.1:0-3524 GCA_035639355.1 Pyrinomonadaceae bacterium | reverse complement strand
CGCTAGCTCTTCCCCGCCGAGCCGTACCTTGTTGCAGATGGCAATCGTCGCGTCAAGCAGTCTCCCGACGACCTCATCCGAACCCGTCCGGCCGTATTCCTTCCATTCATGCTCAAAGGAGGGCCGCCGGAAATTCGCCTTGAAGGTATCGCGCTCTAAAAAAACAATACGTTCCATAATGAAAAATGGTTAAGAGATCGGGGCCGTAAAAGTCCGGGCGCGAGCGGGCGACCGGCGAACGTCGCAGGAGCCCCGGATCTCCTTTACTGCTGCTGCTGCTGCCCGCCGACCTCGCTGGCGCTCGTCTATCCTATGCCCTCTTCGGGCGGCGACCAAGCCCTTGCCAGGCGACCGGGCCCGCGCAGATTTCCTGCGCGGGCCCGGACATGGCTCCGCAGGCTTTATTTTTTCCACCGTCTGCTGTAATAATGCCGCATAATTTGCAAACGAATTGAGACCCGATGGAGCGGTCTTGCCATCTTGATTGAGTCGATCAAGCACGATTCCATGCGCTAAGTCTGAGCGACTATGGCGATCTTAAAGACGAAGTCGAAGCGACGATTTCTGCTCTGGTTCCTCAAGGGTGTGCAGGAACCGGAAGGCCCGCACGAGAAAGAGGCCCAGCATCACCAGCATTCCTGGTGGCAGGTGATGTGTTTGACGGGCGTCGATTATTTCTCGACGCTCGGCTACCAGCCTGGCATCGCCATCGTCGCGGCGGGCGCGCTCTCGCCGATTGCGACGCTGGTGCTGGTGTTCTTAACGCTCTTCGGAGCGCTGCCGATGTACAACCGGGTCGCCGCCGAAAGCCCGCATGGCGACGGCTCCATCTCGATGCTTGAGAATCTGCTGGCGCGCTGGAAGGGCAAGCTGTTCGTGCTCGTCCTCCTGGGTTTTGCCGCCACCAGTTTCATCATCACCATCACGCTCTCGGCCGCCGACGCCGCCGTCCATATCGCCGACAATCCTTACGCGCCGCATTTCTTTCACCACCGTATCGCCGTCACGCTATTCCTGATCGCGGCCCTCGGCGCTGTCTTTCTAAAGGGCTTCAAGGAAGCGATCGGGATCGCCGTCCTGCTCGTCGCCGTCTATATCACGCTAAATCTGGTGATCATCTCCGTAGGCTTTTACCAGATCGCCACTCACCCGCAGGAATTGACCGAGTGGAAGGATGCGCTTTTTCAGAGTCACAGCAGCCCGCTGGCGATGATCGGGGCAGCGCTGATCGTCTTTCCGAAGCTAGCGCTGGGGCTCTCCGGCTTTGAGACCGGCGTGGTCGTGATGCCCCTGGTGCGCGGTGACAGGGCGCTGACGGACGAAGAGCTGGACTCCATACACGAGACGCGCAGCGCGCGCAGGCCGGAGCCGACCGCGCAGGCGCTACTGGAGGGGCGCATACGCAATACGCGCAAGCTGCTCAAGACGGCCGCCCTGATTATGTGCGTGCTGCTTATTTCGAGCAGTATCGTGACCACGCTGCTGATTCCTATGGAGGGGTTTCGCCCCGAGACCGAGACGCAGGAAGCGGGGGAGGCGAATGGGCGGGCGCTGGCCTACCTGGCCCATCATTATCTGGGAAGCGTGTTCGGCACGATCTACGACCTGAGCACGATCTCTATACTCTGGTTCGCGGGTTCGTCGGCGCTCGCCGGTCTACTGAATATTATTCCGCGATACCTGCCGCGCTACGGGATGGCCCCCGAATGGGCGAGGGCGACCAGGCCCCTGACGCTCGTCCTAACGGCGGCCTGCTTTGCCGTGACCATCTTTTTCAAGGCCGATGTTGAGGCGCAGGGCGGCGCATACGCGACCGGCGTGCTGGCCCTGATGAGCTCGGCGGCCATCGCCGTGACCCTCTCGACCTGGCGCAAGGGTGAATCCATGCGCTGGCCTTTCCTTCTGATCTCGCTCGTGTTCCTCTATACGACCGTCGTCAATATCATAGAGCAGCCCGAAGGTATCAAGATCGCCCTGGTCTTCATCGCCGCGATCGTGGTGGCCTCGCTGGTCTCCAGAATCTGGCGCACGACGGAGCTGCGCGTCGAGAGGGTCGAGCTTGACCAGATGGCCCAAGCCTTTATAGACGAAGCGAGTCGCGGCACGATTCGCATCATTACTAACCGCTGCGACCGCGGCGATGCGGGCGAGTACCGCATGAAAGAGAAGGAGAAGCGCGAGGACAACCACATTCCTTCCGAAGAGCCGATTATCTTCTTTGAAGTCACGCCGAGCGACGCCTCCGAATTCTCGGGCGCGCTCCGAATCAAGGGCGAAAAAGTTGACGGCTATAGAGTGCTGAGAACAGAAAGCCCGGCCGTGCCGAATGCGATAGCAGCCTTTCTGCTCTACCTTAGGAATAAGACGGGCAAGCTGCCGCACGTCTACTTCGGATGGAGCGAGGGCAACCCTTTGGCCTACCTGTTGAAGTATGTAGCGTTCGGCGAAGGCGATACCGCACCGACCACGCACGAGGTATTGCGGCAGGCCGAGAAAGACCCTGAGAAGCGCCCGACCGTTCACGTCGGCGGTTGAATATGATGGGTGCTGGGCCTTACAGCGCGCTCGACAGGCGTCGAAAGGCGGGAATAGCGCCCCGCGCTCTCAAGCTTCGCCCTCGCCCCGGCCGTGACTCCGGTGTTGATTTACGCTGAGGGTGAGCGTACTATTTTTCAGGTGTAGCATTTGAATTGATAATTTGTCTGCCGAAGTTGCTCGCCGCGCCCACGTGAATTGTGCGCGTAAGAGCGACGCGGGGGAACCAACCTGCTGCTCTCCGAGCGGAGAGCAGCAGATGGGGCGCATCACGAGTTTCCGGGCTGCCGCGCAGCCGCAAAAAACTTGTGTAGGACACTTCCAGGTCCGAGCCCGTCAGCTAACCTCGTAGGCGTGAACGGAAGAGACAGAGGATAGATCAATCTCGATTCCGTACCGCCACGGCCACTGATGCGCCTTCGTTTGCTGATGCGCTTGGTGGCTTTTGTGCGTCCGGGGAGTGGATCGGTTCCTCGTCGCCCTTCCAAAACTTAATGTTTGATAGGGCGCAACAACCATGGTCGTCCCAAGCAGATCGAAACGACGATTCAAGCTCTGGCTGTTCAGAGGGGTTAAAGAGGTAGAAGGCCCGCACGAGAAGGAGGGCCAGCATCACCAGCATTCCTGGTGGCAGGTGATGTGCTTGACGGGCGTCGATTATTTCTCGACGCTCGGCTACCAGCCTGGCATAGCGTTTCTGGCCGCCGGGGCGCTCTCGCCGATTGCGACGCTGATATTGGTACTGCTGACCCTGTTCGGAGCGCTGCCCATCTACAGCCGCGTCGCAGAAGAGAGCCCGCACGGCGAGGGCTCCATCTCGATGCTTGAGAATCTGCTGGCGCGCTGGAAGGGCAAGCTGTTCGTGCTCGTCCTTCTGGGCTTCGTCGCCACCGATTTCATCATCACCATCACCCTGTCGGCCGCCGACGCCACCGCCCACATCGTCGAGAACCCCTTCGCCCCCCACGCCCTCCACGGGCATGAAGTCT
>DASQYE010000184.1:0-10036 GCA_035639355.1 Pyrinomonadaceae bacterium | reverse complement strand
ACGACCCGAGAACTGTTTATCCGAATCACTCACAGTCTCTCTAGACCTCCAATCCAAGCAGCAGATGTCAGATGCCGGATGCTGGATGTCAGTTTTTACAAGCATCTGACATCCAACATCCGGCATCTGCTTTTACAGTTTGAGCGAGCGAAGGTAATCAAGGAACTCAGGCGCGAGGTCGGGTCGTTTCAAGGCGAACTCGACTGTCGCTACGAGGAAGCCGAGCTTGTCGCCGGCGTCGTGCCTCGTTCCATTGAAGCGCATGGCGTAGAAGGGGCGCTTCTTCAAGAGCGCTCTCATCGCGTCCGTGATCTGTATCTCTCCGCCCGCGCCTGGGCGCGTGCGCTCTATCTCGTCGAATATGTCCGGCGTCAGGATGTAGCGCCCGATGATGGCGAGGTCGGATGGCGCTTCGTCGAACGGTGGTTTCTCGACCATGTCTTTGATCTTGTAGACGCCGTCGCTCACCTCTTCGGCATCGATTGCGCCGAAGCGCGAGATCGCTTCGCCCTCAACCTGCATCGTACCGAGCACGGGGGCGTCGTATTTCTCATAGACATCAATCATCTGCCTGAGCGCGGGCACTTCCGCGTCAACGATGTCGTCGCTGAGCATGACGGCGAACGGCTCATGGCCCACAAGGTCGCGCGCCTGTAGCACGGCGTGGCCGAGCCCTAGCGCCTCGCGCTGACGCACGTAACTGAAGCTCGCCATTTCCGAGATAGCGTGCACCTCTTCCAGCTCTCTTGTCTTGCCGCGCTCTTCGAGCAGGTGCTCAAGCTCAAAGGAGATATCGAAGTGATCTTCGATGGCGTTCTTGCCGCGTCCCGTGACGATGATGATGGAGTTGATGCCGGAGGCGACCGATTCTTCGACTACGTATTGAATAAGCGGCTTATCGACGAGCGGCAGCATCTCCTTCGGAGAAGCCTTCGTGGCCGGTAAAAAGCGCGTGCCGAGGCCCGCCGCCGGAAATACAGCTTTACGAATTCTCTGTGGCATAGATTAATCCCCTTGAAAAGATTTCCGAGCCCGCCCGTTCTCGCTTCGCATCAGGCCGGGCGGCGAGCGCGCCGGCAGGCTCTCTTGACACGCGCGTGCAGCGTCGGCTAGCTTGAACTTTTTCGCTTGACGCTTGTGTAAAGGCGTATCTCATACCATACCTTTAAGGACGGCAGCAAATGCTAGATCTCAACTTCGTCCGCGACCACTTGGAAACCGTTCGCGCGGCGCTCGAAGCGCGCGGGTTTCCGACCGCCGCGCTCGAAACGTTTGCGCAGGCGGACGCCGAGCGTCGCCGCATCATCAGCGAGTCAGATCGCCTCAACGCCGAGCGCAATGCTTCGAGCCGCGAGATAGGCGCGCTGATGAAGGAAGGCAAGCGCGACGAGGCGGAAGCGCGCCGCCGCGAAGTGGGCCAGTTGAAAGAGCGTATAGCGGAGCTTGACCGTGCGCGCGACGAGGCGGAAGCGCGCATGCGCGAACTGCTCTCGACGCTTCCGAACGTTCAGCATGAGAGCGTGCCCGTCGGCCCGGATGAAACATTCAATCGAGAGGAGCGACGGTGGGGCGAGCCTCCCCTCTTCGGTTTCGAGCCGAAGGATCACGTCGATCTGGGCACGTCGCTCGGCATTCTCGATCTAGAACGCGCGAGCAAGATTGCGGCGGCGCGCTTTGCGATCCTTAGCGGCGCGGGCGCGCTGCTCGAACGCGCGCTCATCAATTTTATGCTCGACCTGCACACGCGCGAGCACGGCTACACGGAGACGTTGCCGCCCTTTATAGTTAACGCGGCGGCGCTCTACGGCACGGGCCAGCTTCCTAAATTCGAGGGCGACCTGTTCAAGCTCGTGGACGAGCGCAATCTATATCTCATCCCGACCGCCGAAGTCCCCGTCACCAACATTCATCGCGAAGAGATACTGGACGCATCCGTGCTGCCTTTGAGGAAAGCATCTTATACTCCCTGTTTTCGTTCCGAGGCCGGAAGCTACGGCCGCGATACGCGCGGCATTATTCGCCAGCACCAGTTCGAGAAGGTTGAGCTTGTGAAGCTCGCGCTGCCCGAAAATTCTTACGACGAGCTGGAATCGCTGACTAGAAACGCGGAGACTGTCTTGCGCAGGCTCGGGCTGGCATATCGCGTCGTGACGCTCGCAACCGGAGACCTTGGCTTTGGCGCGGCCAAGACTTACGACATAGAGGTCTGGCTGCCGTCACAAAACGCCTATCGTGAAATCTCTTCGTGCTCGAACTACGAAGCGTTCCAGGCGCGTCGCGCGCAGATTCGCTTTCGTCGCGCGGGCGGTGCGAGACCCGAATATGTTCATACGCTCAACGGCTCGGGCCTCGCCGTCGGGCGCACATGGATCGCCATTCTGGAAAACTACCAGCAGGCGGACGGCTCCGTTCTTATACCGGAAGCTTTACGCCCCTACATGAACGGCCTGGAAAGGATAGAAGCCAGCTAAGGATTAGGCGACGAGAAAAACAGGCGGCGAGAAAATCCTAAGGCGGCGAGTCGGTTATTAACTCGCTGCCTTACGGTTTTCATCTGTTCCTTTTTTTAACTCACTTGATCTGTAGCTCGAACGGCATCAGTGCCATAGTCTCGCCGCGCTGCATGCGATCCAGCATCTGCGCGTAGCGAAAGGCCCGCTGCACATCTTCGGGCAGCGTTTCAATGAGGGCGCGCTGCTGTTGAGCTTTGGCGCTGGCCTCGTCGCCGCTGTCGAAGAGACCTTCGATGAAGCTGCGCGGGTAAGGAAAGATGACGCGCTCTATGCCCTTGTCGGCGGGGATATTGGCCAGTTGTTTGGCGATCTCTACGGCGCGCTCCAATCCGCCGAACTCGTCTACCAGACCGTTGGCCTTGGCCTGCTCGCCCGTCCAGACGCGGCCCTGCGCGATCGAGTCTATATATTTGGGCTCGCGATTACGCCCGCGCGCGACCTTCGGAACAAACTCGTCGTAGTAGGTGCTCTTTATGATCTCCTCGAAACGGGCGCGCTCTTCGGGCGTAAACGGTTCGGTCTCGCGAAACATCCCGGCGTTTTTGCCGCGCAGTACGTACTCCGTGGAGATGCCGAGCCAATCGTAGAAGCCTTTCACGACGGGCTTTCCGGCGAAGATTCCGATCGAGCCCGTGAGGGTCGAAGGCTCCGCGACGATCTTATTTGCGTTGCAAGCGATGTAGTAGCCGCCGGAGGCCGCCAGATCGCTCATGGAAACGACGACGGGCTTCTTCTGCTTGGCGCTCTCGACGGCGCGCCAGATCAGATCGCTTGCGTAAGAAGAGCCGCCAGGGCTGTCTACTCTGAGGACTATGGCGCGAATCTTTTGATCGTCGCGCGCATCGTTAATGGCCTTGACGACCGTATCGGAGCCGACCGACTGGCCGCCGCGCGGGCCGTCTTCGGATTTGCCCAAGTCGATCGAGCCGGAGGCGTAGATGACCGCGATGCGCTCTCCCTTGTTGAGTCCGACCGATTCCGGCGCTACCTCTCTATACTCCGAAGCCCTGACGATCCGCAGCTTATCCGAGTCTTTATAGCCCAGCCGCTTCTTCAACTCCTGTTCGACTTCCTCGCGATAGCTCGCGCCGTCGATCAAACCGTTGGCCTGCGCCTGGGCTGGACTGAAAGGAGCTTGGTCTATGAGCGCGCGCACGTCTTCCGGCGATTTCTTGCGCGTCGTGGCAATCGCATTGACAATGCGACTCATGAAGTCGTCAAGAAACGAGTTGATTACTTCACGATGGCTTTCCGACATCTCTTTGCGCGTGAACGAATCGGGCGCGTTCTTGTACTTGCCTATCTGGTAAACGTCCGGGTAGATGCCGAGCTTGTCCAGAGAGCCGCGAAAGAACATCGCCTGGGCCGCCAGTCCGTTGATGAAAAGATCGCCGGGCGGGGCCATGTAGATGCGGTCGCACGCGGTCGCTATGTAATACTCCTTGTTTAAGCCGTACTCCATGTAGGCATAGATGGGTTTGCCCGAAGTGCGAAAATCCGCGATCGCTTCTCGTATCTCGTCGGCCTTGGCCCACCCCGCGCTCGACGGATGTATATCCAGGATGATCGCGCCGATGCGCTTGTCAACCTTGGCCTTCTTGATCTGCGTCAGCAAATCCGTGAGCGAGTTGTCGCTGCCGCCCAGGAGCCGTCTGAAAGGGTCTTCCGGCACGTAGTCCGGCAGCGGGCCTCCGATTCTGAGCGCCAGCACGCTGTTGTCCTTAATCGTCGGCTCGCTTCCGCGCAAAGCCGCGAAGATCAAAGCGACGCCCGCGATCAAGACCAGCAGGAACGCGACCACGACCCCCGAGATGATGAGCAAGATTTTTCGTCTGCGTGACATTGCCATAACTAATTCCTAAACGAGCCGAATCCGCTTGAGGCCAAGTCGCCTCCTAATTCAATCGGGAGAGAAATCCTTTGTCTGTACGTAATCAAAAGAGAAAAGGTTTAACGAAGGGATGAGGGATGAAATGGATTGAGTAACTGATTTGCTTGAGCAGTAATTCAATCATTTATCCCTCATCCCTCCGCCCTCATCCCTGCTTTACTATCCAGCCGCCGCCGACAACTTCGTCGCCGCGATAAAAGACTGTGGCCTGTCCGGGCGTGATGGCGCGCTGTGGCTCGTCAAAGGTGACGCTCGCGCGCCGCCCGCCGGGCAGCGGAGTTATCAGAGCGGGCGCGGGCGTGTGGCGATAGCGCACGCGCACCTCGGCCCGCACGGGCTGGCTCGGCGCACTTATGGCGACCCAGTTCAATCCGGCCGCGATGAACTCTCTGCTCAACAACTCTTCCTGTTGGCCCACCGTCACGCGATTCCTTTCGGCGTCGATCGAGACGACGTAAAGAGGGCGCTCGCTCGCGATTCGCAGGCCGCGTCGCTGGCCGACCGTATAGCGGTGTATGCCCTGATGCGTGCCTAAGGTGAGCCCGCGCGTATCGACGATCTCTCCCGCGCCGGGCAGGCGATCCCGTTCGCCTTCGGCTTCCAGGTAACGATCTATGAAGCCCGCGTAATCGCCGTCGGGGACGAAACAGATCTCCTGCGATTCGGATTTTTCGGCGACGGGCAACTGGCGGCTGCGCGCAACGTCGCGCACTTCCGGCTTAGACATCTCGCCGAGCGGAAAGAGAGCGCGCGACAGCTGCTCTTGCGTCAACTCCCATAGAAAGTAGGATTGATCTTTGTGCAGGTTGCGCCCGCGCAACAGACGATAGCGCCCCGAGCTACCGTCATGCTCGACGCGAGCGTAATGGCCCGTCGCAACCTTTTCGCAGCCGAGGCTCAAGGCCAGACGATCGAGCGAAGCGAACTTCAAGCGACTATTGCAGGAGACGCAGGGGATCGGCGTCTCGCCGTTCAGATAGCTCTCGACGAACGGCGTGACCACGTCCCTCTCAAAATCCTGTTCGAGGTTGAGGACGTAGAACGGAAAATCAAGCTCTGCCGCGACCCGCCGCGCGTCGTACACGTCGTCCAGCGAACAACAACGCGAGGGCAGCGGCTCGCCGTGCTCGTCCACGCTCAGGCCCCGCCGCTGGTTCCACAGCTGCATCGTGAAGCCTACGAGTTCGTGCCCCTCAGCCTTCAGGATGGCCGCCGCCGCAGAGGAATCTACGCCGCCGCTCATGGCTACTGCGATCTTCATAATAAAGCAGTGAAGAGTGAAAAGTGCCGAGTGACAAGCCGCGAACAAGTCTTTAACTTGTCACTCGTCACCCGTCACTTTTCACTGTTTTTTCCACTCGTTTGCCGCCCCTTCGCGGCGGGTGTTAAGATGCTCCTCTGTTTAGCTAAACAGACCTATTTCAAACGTATAAGGATACCTCAAACTGGGCGAAACGTCAGCCCGGCGACGCCCACGCCCTCGATGTTGGGTGCGAGCCATTTTCCCTAGAGACTGAGCGATAAGACGACCATGCCTGAAAGAGCCATTGAAGAGTACAGAGTCGCGGATGAGCCTTACTATCTTGCGGTGGCGCGCGAAGTCGAGCTGTTCGAGGCGGCGCACGCCGCGCACCTGCCCGTCATGCTGAAGGGGCCTACGGGGTGCGGCAAGACGCGCTTTGTCGAACACATGGCTTGGCGGCTGGAGCGCCCGCTGATAACGGTCGCCTGTCACGAAGACCTCTCGGCGACCGACCTGGTCGGACGCTTCCTGCTCGAAGGCGAGGAGACGGTCTGGCACGACGGCCCTTTGACGGCGGCCGTGCGCAACGGCGCTATCTGTTACCTGGACGAAGTGGTCGAAGCGCGCAAAGACACCGTCGTTATTATTCACCCGTTGACGGATGACCGCCGCCGCCTGCCGATTGAAAAGCGCGGCACGATCCTGGACGCCCCGCCCGACTTCATGCTGGTCGTCTCTTACAATCCGGGCTATCAATCCATCCTCAAGGATTTGAAACAATCGACGCGACAACGCTTCATCGCCGTAGAGTTCGACTATCCGCCGCCCGAGATGGAGGCGGAGATCGTCGCGCGCGAGGGCGGCGTGGACGAAGCGACGGCGCGCGACCTCGTGCTCATCGGCCAGAAGGTGCGAAACCTTCGCGGGCACGGGCTCGAAGAGGGCGTCTCGACGCGTCTACTGATCTACGCCGCGCAGATGATCGCGCGCGGCATCCCACCCATCGCCGCCGCAGACGTGGCGCTCTGCTCGCCCATCACGGACGACCGCGAATTGCAACGCAGCATCCGCGAGATCGTCACGACCGTAATTTAAGCTGAATGCCGCTTCCGGATTTTAATGGCGCAGGAGACCTGCCAGAGGGTTTGCATCAGGCGACGATTGACGAAACTCTCGTGCGCTTTAGCATTGGGCCGACCCGGCGGCAAGTAATGGCGGCTCATCTGCTCCGTATTTACCGGCTGGCGAGAGCGACAGGCAAACTGGAGCGGTTTATAATCTTTGGCAGTTTCATCACGAGCAAGCCTGCGCCTAATGACGTTGACATCGTGCTAATCATGCGTGACGATTTCGTCCTGGGTGATTGTGATAAAGAGACAGGAAAGCTTTTTGATCACATGCAGGCGGAAGAGGAGTTCAAGGCGAACATCTTTTGGATTCGTCCTTCGCTGCTATTGCTTGAAAGCCTGGATCAATTTATAGAGCATTGGCAAGTTAAGCGTGACCGGACTCGTCGAGGGATCGTGGAGGTAAGACAATGATTCACAACGACCAGGAGATGGAAGCGACTCAAGAGCGTATTCTCTATTTTCAACGCCTGCTGTCTCAACTGCGCGTGACGGCCGCGCCCGAAGAGTTTCCGGCGGTGGCAAGCGGCTATCGCGCGGAGATCGCACGGATGCAAGATGAAGTTCTTGAATATCTGACGCGGCACGCCAGCGCGCCCACGCCCGCAGAAGCTGCCTGACATCTCCTAAGCAAGCACTTTGCGCGCCCATCATGGATGACCGCGAACTACAGCGCAGCATCCGCGAGATCGTCACTACGGTGATTTGAGATTGAGGATTTTAGATTCCGTCTTTAATCTGTGAGGTCAGAGAGGTGGCGGGCTATTCGGGAACTCCGCTCGCAAGGAAGCTCGGTATCAAGGAGGATTACCGCGTTGCGATTCTTAACGCTCCGGGGAATTTCCTGGCGGAGCTTGGCCCGCTGCCCGCCGCCGCGCTGATAGTTCCGAGATTACGGTCGTCGCTCAATCTCATTCTGTTTTTCGCCGCGAGTCAATCCGAGTTGAGGAAACGCTCTGCGAAGCTTGCGGCGAGGCTCACGCCGGATGGAATGCTGTGGGTGGCTTGGCCGAAGCGTAGTTCCGGCGTCCCGACCGATCTCTCTTTTGAGGTCGTGCAGCGGGCGGGGCTCAAGCGAGGGCTGGTTGATACGAAGGTCTGCGCGGTGAACGAGGTGTGGTCTGGCCTGCGGTTCGTGGTTCGTTTGCGAGACCGCCCTTCGACGGGCTCAAAAAAAGGGTGATCGCAGAAGGTTTCGAGCCTGGCGAGTTATTAGGGATGGACGAGCGAGATTTTGAAGAAATGTCTGATGCTGGCGCGGGCGAAGAGCTTTCCGCGCAGCAGAGGATGGAGCGTGCTTTTCGAGAGCGCCTGCGTTCCGTCAAGAGCGTGACGGAGCGGCGCACGCTCGCGGGGCTGGCGCGCGAGCTTGGAAGGCTGCCCGTGGATGCGGCACGCGCAGCGCTTGAGACGAGCGCCGCCATCGCGGGCATCTCCTTGCGCGCGAGCATAGAGTTTTTGCGCGCCGCGCCAGAGGCCGCCAGGGTTCTCGGAGCGGAAGAGCTGCGCGCCTGGGGGGAGATAGGACGCCGCCTTGCTATGGGCGATGCGGAGACGGGCGTGGCCTTTTTCGCTTCGGGCGTAGAGGCGCTGGGCCGTGTGCCGCGAGAGGCGCGCGCGCTCGTCTTTCAGGTCTGTACCAGACAGATGACGCTCTCAAGCTCGGTCGCGACGGAGACTTTCCGCCGCGCGCCGCTTCTGGCCGAGATCATCACGGACGAGGCGCTGCTCAGTTCCGTCTTTGAGGTCGCGGCCGAGATTTCAAGGCGCTCGGCCAAGCACAGCGCGGATTTTCTAAACGCGACGCCGCGCGTCGTCGAACGTCTCAACAGCTTTGATGTCGAAAGCCCCGGCGGGCGGGTGGGGCGTGCGGCCGCCGCGCTGGCTCTGGCCTTTGCGGCGCGCGCGGGCGGTATCGCGGCCGATGCGTGGGCGGCGATGCCGGCGGCCCTGGCAGGCTTGAGCGCCGCGAGCGCCGTTCTTCTCCTGGAGCGTGCGGGCGACTTTTTAGAGCGTGGGGGCGGGGCTGCGCTGCATGTGCTTGTCGCGGGCGGCGAAATTCTGCGCGCCGTGCCCGAAGCTTTCGCGGCGTGGATTGACCTGCTGTGGACGGTCGCCGAGCATGGCAATGCGGCGTTGGTGGCGTTCGTGCGCGCCAGTCCTCCGCTGTTTGCCGCGCTCTCGATGGAGGCGCAACACACTCGCGCCGTAGAACTGGCGGAGCGCATCATCACGGTGACGCGTGCGGTCGCGCGCGTCGATGGCGAAGCGGCGCTCGCCTGTTTTCGTTCGAGCCCGAAGGCGCTGCGCACCGTATCCATAGAGCAGTTCGAGCAGTGGGCGCGCAAAGGGCTCGAACCGGGGCAAGGCGTTGATGCGCGCGCGCGCCGTAGTTATTACGCTCTCGAAACTCGACGGAGCAATTCGGCCTTGCACACGGGCGGCGTCGGCCTGGCTCTCGAAGAAGTCCAGCATACGCTCAGGCTCTACGTCGAAGGTCTAACGGGGCGCGCCGTGGAAATCGCGCCGCTCGCAGCCGTCCCCGAAGAGGCGCGCATAGGCGACGGCCGCACGATTCATCTTCCTTCTACGGTCGCCGAGTTCAACGACGACGAGAAGGATTTTCGTCTCTACAAAGTGCTGGCGGCGCACGCCGCGGGCCAGATAGAGTTCGGCACTCACGAGTATGATGCGGAAGACCTGCGCGCCGCCTACTCATCCATAGCAGAGCTTTACGCGCCGGAGAACGCGGACGCGCGCGCGGCTTTCGCGCTCGACGGTTACATCAACGATCAGGGCAAGGGCGAAGCGGCCCTCGCGCCGGAAGAGGAGGCGCGCCGCGCCGAAGCCGAGCGCAAGCGCCTTCCGGCGGGTGGCGACTATCGCGCCGTGCTCTCGCTCTTTCCGAACGCGGGCCTCGCCGGCCGCATCTTCGGCACGCTTGAGAACGGTCGGATCGATCGTCGCCTGCGCCACGTCTATCGCGGACTCCGCCGCGACCTGGACTTGACGCGCGAGCACCTCAGACAGGGCCGCCCGCGCATTATCAACCTGCCCACGACGCTCGTGCCCTTCGAGCTGCTTTTCCAAATCACACTATGCGGCGGCGCGCTCGACGACACGCGCGCCTTCTACGGCCAGATCGTCTCCGAGCTGGAGGGCATCGTCGCCGACTACCTGTCCGGCCCGACGGCCACGGTCGCCGACACATTGATGGCGACCACGCGCGTCTATTCGCTCTTTCAATCGATCACGCCGGACG
>DASQYE010000183.1:0-2888 GCA_035639355.1 Pyrinomonadaceae bacterium | reverse complement strand
ACGCTCGACTGGTCGCCGTGGTCGCGAAACGTGGCGGGCGCAATCTGGCGACACGCATCGCAGTCGATGCAGGTCGCGTCTACGAAAAAGTCGCCGGGGACATTCTCCGGCAATCGCTCAGCGTAATTGGCCATCGGGGATACACCTCTCGCATCCACAATAATGGCGCAATGCTACAGTCTAGTTCAAGCCGCCGAGAGAGCGCGCGCACACGCCCCCTCAGGTATGAGCTACTGTTGATAGCGCGATAAAAAGAGGACGGAGGCTGAAAAACCCGAATCCCCACGAGACAATTCAATGTAGACGATCGCGGCCTCGAACAATGCTGCGTTTGCGAGGCTTTGCGGGCACTCTTTCGAGATGCAGGTGCTGGTGCTTACTCTCGATCAATGAGATGAGCGACTGATGGTGCTTGAAGCCCAGGAGCCTGGCCGCTTGCGAGACGCGGCCCTGCGCCGCTTTGAGCGCAAGCTCTATGAAGCGGCGCTCGATTCGGCGCACCTCCTGTTTGAGCGAAAAGTTCTCCCAGGGGTTCGCGAAGCCCGCCTCGCCGCCACGGCGCAGAGCCACGGTCTCGACCGCTTCAGGAGTGATGGTCGCGCCTTCGCGGGCCTCTGCCATAGTGCGTTCGATCAACGCGCGAAGCTCGCGCACGTTGCCCTCGAGCGGAAGCTGCCGCATCGCAGCAATCGCTTCAGGCGTCCAGTGTACGCGTTGACCGTACTGCTTGAGCGCCTCTTCTATAAATTGCTCGGCCATGGCGGCGATGTCTTCGGGGCGCTCCCTGAGCGGCGGAATCTCAAGTTGAAAGGTCGCCAGGCGGTAAAACAGAGCGTCACGAAAAAGCCCGCGCTCGACCTGCTCTCGCAGATCGCGACTTGTCGAGGCGATGATTCGCACGTCTATCAGCTCGGGCTTCGATGCGCCGACGGCATGAATCTCGCCCTGCTCTATGAGGCGCAGAATCTTGCCCTGGTTACTCATACTCAGCTCCGCGATCTCGTCCAGAAACAAAGTGCCTCCGCCGGCCTCGCGCACAGCGCCCGGAGAATCCAGGGCGGCGTCCTTAGGGCCGCTCTTGAGGTGGCCGAAGAGGCGCGATTCGAGCAGCGTCTCCGTAAGCGCCCCGCAGTTGACGGCGACGAAGTTGCCGCTGCGACCGCTCCATTCATGTACCAGTCGCGCCAGCATCTCCTTGCCCGTGCCCGTCTCGCCCGTAATCAGCGCCACGTAGTTCGTCAGTGCGATACGATGCGCGCGTTGCAGCAGGCCCGCTATACTCTCGGAAACGTAAATGAACCTGGACGGCGCGCTCTGGCCCATGGGCTCGCGCTGGGCCGCAAGAATTCTTCGCGCGATCTCGCGTAAACGAAGCAGAATGGTAGGCTGCTGCGATCCGGCGAGCAGATCGTCGGCACGCTCGTAGATTTCCAGCATCTCGCAGACCTTCAGCTGCGCGCCTAGCTCTTCGATCATGGTCAGCATGGCGACGCCCGCGCTTTCGAGGTCGCCGGCCTGTTGCGCCACCTCGACGGCGCGCTCAAGAGCAGCGCGCGCATTCTCGAAACGATTCATGCGCGCCAGCGCAGTGCCGTGTGTCGTCAGCACATCGGCCAGCAGAGCGTGCTCGTCGCCGCGCTCAAGCGTGCGCACAGCCCCAAGCGCTATCTCTTCGGCTTTAGAGTTGCCACCCTGGGCCAGAAATGCGCGCGCGCGCGTCTCGTCCACCTGCGCAGTGTGAACGCTGTCCTTAAGACTGACGAATAAGCGGCGGGCGCGATCCAGATGCGGCTGGGCCTCTGCGAACTTGCCCAGGTTTAGAAAGAGAGAGCCCAGGTTGTTTTCGACCGCCGCACGAAAGCGCCCGTGCCCTACCTGCTCAAAGTGAAAACTCGCGGCCGCGTATTCGACCAGCGCGCGGTCCATGTAATCCCGGCGGTGTTCGGCTGCGCCCAGATTTTTTAGTACCGTGGCAAGTTGATGATGGAACTTACCCTTGATCGCGTCGCTGCGGCTGGCTTCAAAGACGGGCGCGGCCTCCGTCAGAATGCGAAGCGCGTCATTGAAGTGTTTCGCAGACCTCTCGACGACAGCGCTGTTAAGCAGCGCCCTGGCGCTTAGCTCTACATCTTTATCGCCCAGGCGGCTCAGGGCTTCGCGCAGGATGACGCGCGCTTCGTCGAACGCGCCTTCGCGCCAGTAGCAAATGGCGAGGTCAATATCCGCCTCGGCGGCCTTCGCGGTCTCCCCAAGGGCTCGGAAGATCGCCGAGCTTTCACTAATCAGGTCTTTCGCTGTCTCTTGCGCGCCCTCTATCTGGTTGGCGCTCCCTATCCACCCCGAAAGAGTCCCGGCGCGCAACAGCGCCTCGGCCGCCGTCCGCTCGTCTAAAAAATCCGTACGTGGACGCTCGCCTATACGCTGCCACAAATCGCCCAGGGCCTCGCGAGCAGCCTCATAGTCGCCGGCCTCCTCCATCTCCCTTGCGAGTTGGCAACGTAGATGCGTCTGCTCGGCGCGGCTGAGCGCCGGATTATCCAAGAGTCGTAGCAGGTGGGATGCTAAGTTCATGTTAAGATGGCCTTTCCGTATCCTTGCAAATTTCTTGCAAGCCTGCAAGTTTTTCACTTAACAGTGTTAAGATGCGCGCGCTTGAGGGGTCTTGGCTATTCCCACGTGCGATTATAACCCCTACTTATCAACAGCAACTTTAAGGAGAAAACCAATGCAGCATCTTCGACAAGTGTGCGCCGTCGCCCTTTTGACCATCACGCTCGCTTTCACCGCTCTAGGAAGTGACATTGATTTACCGGGTACTGGCTCGCCATCATGCGCGTCCGCGAGTACCAAACCGAGCGACAGGAGCATTCCGAGCGCAAGCAGGAGGT
>DASQYE010000182.1:0-27525 GCA_035639355.1 Pyrinomonadaceae bacterium | reverse complement strand
CCGGCGGATGTTGATCTCTCTAAATACCGCGCGGTGACGATCTGGTGTCGCCGCTTCAACGCCAACTTCGCGACCGCGCCGCTTTCCAGGCAGCAATCGTAACGCTTCTTAACAGGAATGCGCGCGCCCGTCGTTCCGGCTAATGACTCTCGAAGGAGGACTCGGAATGTCACAAGCGAATCATTACGACGTAATCATCATCGGTACGGGGGCGGGCGGGGGGACGCTCTCGTATGCCCTGGCAGATACGGGTAAGCGCATCCTGCTCTTAGAGCGAGGCGATTATGTCAGGCGCGAGAAGGAGAACTGGGACTCGCGCGCTGTGAATGTCGAGGCGAGGTACAACACGAAAGAGTCCTGGCGGGACGGCGAAGGCAAAGACCTGCACCCGCACACGAACTACTACGTCGGCGGCAATACGAAGTTCTACGGCGCGGCGCTCTTTAGATTTCGTCAGCAGGATTTCGGTGAGATTCGCCACCACGGCGGAGTCTCCCCGGCATGGCCGATCTCTTACGACGAGCTTGAGCCTTACTACACGAAGGCCGAAGAACTCTATCACGTTCACGGCGAACGAGGCGTTGATCCGACCGAGCCACCTGCAAGCGCGCCCTACCCGCACATGGCCGTCAGCCACGAGCCGCGCATACAGCAGTTGAGCGAAGACTTCGAGCGGCAGGGTCTGAGACCTTTTCACGTCCCGCTCGGTATCAAGCTGGACGAGAAGAATTCCAGGGCGAGCGCCTGCATACGCTGCAACACCTGCGACGGCTTCGCCTGCCTGGTGGGTGCGAAGGCGGACGCTCAGACCTGCGCGGTCGATCCTGCCCTTACCCATAGCAACGTGACACTTCTGACCAACTCGAAAGTGCTGCGCCTGAACACAGACCCGGCGGGCCGCAGCGTCAGGTCCGTGACGGTCGAGCGCGACGGGCAGATGGAAAATTTCACTGGCGACATAGTGGTAGTCTCCTGTGGCGCCATCAACTCCGCGGCTCTGCTTCTGAGGTCTGCCAACAGCAGACACCCGAACGGGCTTGCCAACAGCTCGGGTGTCGTAGGCCGTCACTACATGGGGCACACGAACTCCGTGATGATGGCCGTCTCAAAGTGCCCGAATCCAACCATCTTTCAGAAAACTCTCGCGGTGAACGATTTCTATTTCGGCTCCCGCGAGTGGGACTACCCTATGGGGCACATCTCGTTCGTAGGAAAACTGGATGGAGTCACCTTGAGCGCCGGAGCGCCAAAGATTGCTCCCGGCTTCACACTTGATTTGATGGCGAAACACTCGCTCGACTTTTGGTTAACGAGCGAGGATTTGCCGGCCCCCAATAACCGCGTGACGCTCGACCGTGAGGGCAACATCGTTCTCTCTTATAAGCCGAACAACGAAGAGGGGCATCAGCGTCTTCAGAAGAAGCTGCAAAGCCTGATGCAGCAGCAGACGAAATGCGCTGTACACGGTCACGACTGTCACGTCGGACTCTTCGCACGCAACCTCTTCGTCGGCCAGCGTATTCCCTTGGCAGGCGTCGCACACCAGAACGGCACGATTCGTTTCGGGAGTGACCCGAAGACCTCCGCGCTCGACGTTAACTGCAAAGCGCATGATCTCGACAACCTTTACGTAGTTGATGCGAGCTTCTTCCCGTCGTCCGCTGCCGTAAATCCTGCCTTGACGATTATGGCTAACGCGCTGCGCGTGGCCGACCACCTGAAGGAGCGTCTGCGATGAACGAGCAAGAGGGACGAGAAAGAAATCAACTGAACATCCCCGTCGGTTGGATAATTCTCTGGCTCTTATTCGCGCTGAGCGTCTTTGTTCCGCCTGCCAAAGCTCAGCCTTTCCCGCCCGCCCGCGCGCAGGCCGCCACAAGTTTCGGCCTGCGCGCCCCTTCCCTGGATGTTGAAGGGATTTCCGGGTCAGCCGTCGAGCGGGTAGACGCAGTGGGCATGACCGTTTCAGACATGGACGGGGCCGTGGATTTCTATTCTCGCGTCCTCTCGTTCGAAAAAGTTTCCGACGTTGAAGTGGCCGGGGAAAATTACGAGCGCCTACAGGGCGTGTTCGGTTTGAGGATGAGAGTCGTGCGAATGAGACTCGGCGGTGAGTCTATTGAGCTGACCGAATACCTCGCGCCGAGAGGCCGCCCCGTCCCCGTCGATTCCCGTAGCAATGACCGATGGTTCCAACACATTGCGATCATCACGAGCGACATGGATCGCGCCTACGCGTGGTTGAGAAAGAACAAAGTTGAGCACGCATCGAGCGGCCCGCAGCGGCTTCCCGATTGGAACAGGAACGCCGCCGGCATCAAAGCCTTCTACTTCCGCGACCCGGACGGCCACTCGCTCGAAATACTTCAGTTCCCCGAAGGCAAAGGCGACGCGAAGTGGCACCAGGCTACTGACAAGCTTTTCCTCGGCATCGACCACACGGCGATTGTGGTGGGCGATACGGAAGCGAGCCTAAAGTTTTACCGCGACACGCTGGGGATGAGGGTCGCTGGCGAAAGCGAGAACTACGGCACGGAGCAGGAGCACTTGAATAACGTCTTCGGCGCGCGTCTTCGCATCACCAGCATGAGAGCGCCGGGCGGCGGCCCCGGCATTGAGTTTCTGGAATACATGGCGCCGCGCAGCGGGCGGCCTATCCCAGAGGACGCGCGAGCGAACGACCTGGCCCACTGGCAGACGCGGCTCTTAGTCGCGCGCGCCGACGCCGCAGCCCAAAGCCTGCTCTCCCGTAGATACTCATTCGTCTCATCAGGCATAGTCGATGTTGACCGCCAGCAGTTCGGATTTGCGCGGGGCTTTTTGGTGCGCGACCCCGACGGCCATGTGATGCAGCTAGTCGAAAGATAATTTGCAGACGGGCGGGGGAACATTGAACTACAGTGATGTGTGAGGAGCAAAGAAAATTCCTTTTCATGTCACCTGTCACGCGAAAGAGGTTCTTATGAAGAAAACAAACAAAATGCTCTGTCCCGATTGCGGCGCACAGATGAACCATCACGCAGATAAAATTGATTGCTCAACGGATGTGCCTGAAGAGATTGATGTCGATCTCGGCGGCGCGCTTGAGGGGGTGCATGTCTGTCCTGAGTGCGGCAAAACTGCGCTGCGTAATCCCATTGCGACGAATCAGGAGCGCCCCACGAGGTTCATACGCCGCGCTTCATTTGCCTATAACGGCATACTTTGATCGGGAGCGACAAAAAGCCATGAACGCAGAAGAGAGAAGACTTCAGGAAACGCGCGAGCGCACACGCCACTGGAAGCGATGGGGGCCGTACCTTTCCGAACGCGCCTGGGGTACTGTGCGCGAGGACTACTCCGCGCAGGGCACGGCATGGGACTACCTGCCGCATGACCACTCACGATCAAGGGCTTACAGATGGAACGAAGACGGGTTGGCGGGCATCTCTGACCGCCATCAACTAATCTGCTTCGCCCTGAGCCTCTGGAATGGGCGTGACCCCATCTTAAAAGAACGAATCTTCGGCTTGACGGGCGCGGAGGGCAATCACGGCGAGGATGTCAAGGAGTACTACTTTTATCAGGACTCGACGCCGACCCATTCCTACATGAAATATTTATACAAGTATCCGCAAAGGGAGTTTCCTTACGGGCAGCTTGTAGAGGAAAACCGTCGCCGCGGGCGTGGCGCGCCCGAATACGAACTGCTCGACACGGGCGTCTTCGATGAAGACCGCTACTTCGATGTCACGGTCGAATACGCGAAGGCAGATGTGGAAGATATTCTCATTCGCGTGAATATCGTTAATCGTGGGCCGGAAGATGCCGAGCTTCATCTCTTACCTACCATCTGGTTCCGCAACACGTGGTCGTGGAATGGAGACGGGGCGCGACCTAGTTTAAGGCGCGCCGAGATGGAAGGCGCGGGTGCGGCAGTTGAGCTGAATCACGAGCGGTACGGTAAACGCCTGCTCTACTGCGAAGGAGAGCCGGAACTGCTCTTCACGGAGAACGAGACGAACACAGGGCGACTTTACGGGGCCGCCAACGGCTCGCGCTGCGCGAAGGACGGAATTAACGACTACGTTGTCCTCGGCGCGAAGGATGCGGTGAACGCGGACGAGCGAGGGACTAAAGCCGCCGCTCATTATCATCTCAACGTCCGCGCCGGGGAAGCTGTCACGCTGCGACTGCGGCTCACTGATAAAGATATGGGGCACGCGGTTGAGAAATCATTTGCTGACTTCGACCGAATCTTTAATGAACGACAGCGCGAGGCTGATGAGTTTTACTCTACGGTCATTCCGCAAGACCTCTCCACGGATGCTCAGAGCGTCATGCGCCAATCATTCGCGGGACTGCTCTGGTCCAAGCAGTTTTACCACTACGTCGTCAAGCAGTGGCTCGAAGGTGATCCCAATCAACCCGCGCCGCCAGATGGAAGAAAGAAGGGGCGCAACCGCGAGTGGTCTCATCTTTATAACGCAGACATTATCTCTATGCCTGATAAGTGGGAGTACCCCTGGTACGCCGCCTGGGATTTAGCCTTCCACTGCATCCCGCTCGCGCTGGTTGATTCCGATTTCGCCAAAGAACAACTCCTCTTGATGCTGCGCGAGTGGTACATGCACCCGAACGGGCAGCTTCCGGCTTACGAGTGGGCCTTCGGCGACGTGAATCCGCCGGTTCATGCATGGGCCGCGCTCCGTGTCTATAAGATTGAGCAGAAGCGTAGAGGCGTTGGCGACCGCGAATTCCTCCAAAAAGTTTTTCATAAACTGATGATCAACTTCACATGGTGGGTCAATCGCAAAGATGCCGAAGGCATGAACATCTTCCAGGGGGGCTTCTTGGGCTTGGACAACATAGGGGTATTCGACCGCAGCGCGACCCTGCCCACGGGCGGACACCTTGCCCAGTCGGACGGGACGAGCTGGATGGCCATGTACACCTTGAACCTGCTGGCGATTGCGATGGAGTTGGCGAAGGAGGACGCGGCTTATGAGGATGTGGCCAGCAAGTTCTGGGAACACTTTCTCTACATCGCCAGGGCGATGAACAATCTGGGCGAGGACGACATCTCGTTGTGGAACGAGGAGGACGGGTTTTACTACGACGTGCTGCACCTGCCCAACCAGAGCAGCTTCCCTATGAAGGTGCGTTCGATGGTCGGGTTGATTCCGCTCTTCGCGGTCGAGACGCTGGAGCCGGAAATGATGAAACGCCTGCCGGGCTTCAAGAAGCGTCTGGAGTGGTTCATAGACAATCGCCCTGACTTAATCGGGAACGTCGCCTGCATGCGCACGCCCGGCATGGAAGAAAGACGGTTGCTTTCGGTAGTTACCGAGGATCGCCTGCGCCGCGTGCTCAAGGTGATGCTTGATGAGAATGAATTTCTCTCGCCTTACGGCATACGCGCGCTGTCGCGCTTTCACCGCGATAATCCGTACCGCCTCGGAGTTAACGGGACGGAGCATCGAGTGGATTACGAACCGGCTGAATCGAGCACGGGACTCTTCGGCGGCAACTCGAACTGGCGCGGCCCCGTCTGGTTTCCGGTCAATTATTTGCTCATTGAATCACTCCAAAAGTTTCATCATTACCTGGGCGAAGATTTCAAAGTCGAATGCCCTACCGGCTCGGGCCGGATGATGACCCTGTGGGAAGTGGCCGGTGAAATCTCTCGCCGCCTCTCACGAATTTTCCTGCGCGACCGCGAAGGGCGAAGACCCGTCTTCGGCCAGATTGAAAAATTTCAGACCGACCCGCACTGGCAAGACCTAATACTCTTTCACGAATATTTTCACGGTGACAGCGGGGCCGGAATCGGTGCCAGCCACCAGACAGGCTGGACGGGCCTTGTCGCCAAGCTTCTGCAACAGAGCGGTGAATGAAGAGAAGGGGCGGCGCTCGTCTCTATGCGCCGGCAATAGCCTCGCTTCACTAATAACTTTAGATTTGGAGAAAGCTCATCATGAAAGCAATAGCAGTATTTCCCGGAAAACCGAATAGCGTGCATCTGGTGGAGATGCCGCGACCTTCTATCAACGATGTGCCGAACGGGCGCGGGGTGCTAGTTCGGGTTCTGCGCGTCGGCGTGGACGGCACTGATAAGGAGATCAATGCCGCGGAGTACGGAGCGGCTCCTGAAGGATACGACTTTCTCGTTACGGGCCATGAAAGTTTCGGCCAGGTGGAGGCCGTTGGAGCAAATGTGACCGAATTGCGCCCCGGCGATTACGTGGTCGCAACGGTGCGCCGCCCCGGCACGAGCATTTATGACCTCATCGGCACGAACGACATGACCACCGATGACACCTATTTCGAGCGGGGCATCAACCTGCGCCACGGGTATCTCTCCGAGTATTACGTTGACGACGCGGAGTTCATCGTGAAAGTCCCGAAAGGGTTAAAAGAAGTCGGAGTGCTGCTCGAACCGACAACCGTCGTCGAAAAGGGCATCGCGCAGGCTTATGAGATACAGCGCCGACTGCGCGTGTGGAAGCCTAAGCGTGCGGCGGTCATGGGAGCCGGCACCATAGGTCTGCTCGCCACGCTCGTCCTGCGCTTGCGCGGCCTTGAGGTGACGACCTTCGCGCTCGATCCTAAACCGAATCTCAACGCGGAGCTGATAGAGGCCGTCGGCGCGCGCTACGAATCAACCAGGGATTTACCGCTTCTCGAAGGCGCGCGGGCGTACGGGCCTTTTGACATCATCTTCGAGGCGACGGGCTTTTCGCCGATTGTCTTTGAAGCCATGCAGGCTCTCGGTAAAAACGGCGTGCTCGTGCTCTCGTCCGTCACTGGCGGCGACCGCCGCGTGGAAGTTCCTGCGGACAAAATCAATCTCGAATTCGTGCTCGGCAATAAGGTGATGGTCGGGACGGTCAACGCCAATCGTGAGTATTTCGAGATGGGCGTTCGTGATATGGCGCAATCGGAGGCCGAATATCCGGGGTGGCTCGCGCGTCTTCTGACCCACCCGGTCAAGGGCCTGGAAAATTATCGGGAATTATTCGACAAGCTCACGAGCGCGAAAGGCGCAATCAAAGTCTTTTGTGAAGTCGCGGACTTCCTGAATTAAGGCGCTCTTGAGAAAGCACCGAAGTCTTATGAAGAGAATAGTCTTGAGCCAGCTCAAACCGGCAGCGCGCGGGCTACATAAAGAGAGGAAGCAAAGACATGATAAGTTTTGATCGAGGAATATGCACTGACCTAAATGAGACGCTCTCGCGCGAATGGCTGGAGACAAACGGCCTCGGCGGTTTCGCTTCCTCCACGATGATAGGTCTCAATACGCGGCGCTACCACGGGTTGCTGACTGCGGCGACAAGGCCGCCCGTCGGGCGTCTGGTCATGCTCTCCAAGCTTGAAGAGACACTCATCATTGACGGTCGGAGGTATGAACTCTCAGCCAACCAGTATCCGGGCGTCGTTCATCCACAGGGATACAATTACCAGATAGGATTTCGGCTAGACCCCTTTCCAGTCTTTACCTATGAGATCGAAGGAATCAGAATCGAGAAGTCCGTCTTTATGGCTCAGGGCGAAAACAGCACGGTCATTCAATACGAGTTTCAACTCCCGCATCCTGAGAATCAAACAAAAGGTGATGAGCCTGACTTCATTACATTGCCCTCATCCCTCATCCTTTTCGAGGTGCGCCCGCTCATAGCCTTTCGTGACTATCACGGCACGACGCACGAAAATGGCGCGTTGAATGCTCAAGTCCGGATGGAGGGCCGTCTCACGAGCGTTGCGCCGTATGAAAACCTGCCCAGGTTATACTTCGCCCACGATACGTCCGAGGTTGAGCAGAGTGGATACTGGTATCGCAACTTTGAGTACAGGGCGGAGCAAGAGCGCGGTCTTGATTTTACGGAAGATTTATTCAGCCCGTTCGTGCTGAAATTCGATCCGAAGAGTGCCTCGCGCCTGAGCGTCATCGCGTCAACAGAAAGGCGGGAGATCTCCCGCGCTGATGAATACCGTCGGGCAGAAATCCTGAGGCGAGAGACTCTAAAGGAGGCATCCGGTTTCGACGACGAACTGATGCGCACGCTCGCCGTGGCGGCAGATCAATTCATCGTCGCGCGTGAAAATTGCAAAACGGTTATTGCCGGGTATCACTGGTTCTCGGATTGGGGGCGCGACACAATGATCGCCCTGCCCGGATTGACACTGGTGACTGGCCACAGTGATGTGGCGCGCGGCATTTTGTTAGAGTTCGCACGCTTCGTAAGCTGCGGCATGCTGCCGAACCGGTTCCCCGATGCGGGAGAAGCGCCTGAGTACAACACCGTGGATGCCACGCTCTGGTTTTTTGAAGCTGTTCGCGCGCTCGTCGAATACACGAACGACTACGAATTCGTTCGAGAAAATCTCTACGAAGTGTTGATAGACATCATAGATTGGCATGTGCGCGGGACGCGCTACAACATTCACGTGGACGGGGACGGACTCCTGGCGTCCGGCGAAGAGGGTGTGCAACTCACCTGGATGGACGCCAGAGTTGATGGGCGTGTGATCACGCCCCGGCAAGGCAAGCCCGTTGAGATTCAGGCACTCTGGTACAACGCGCTTTGTATCATGCAGCAATTGGCCGAACAATTTGGTGATGAGGCGAGACATAGGGAATATGGTGAGCTGGCTGCAAAAGCGTGTGAGAGCTTTAATCGTCTGTTCTGGAACGAAGCGGCGGGCTGCCTCTACGACTGTGTGGATGGAGAGGAGCGCGACGCCTCTATTCGGCCCAATCAAATCCTGTCGATCAGTCTAACGAATTCGATGCTCGCAGCGGAGAAGGCACTTCGCGTTATTGATGTGGTCGAGCGCGAACTGCTTACATCTTATGGACTACGAAGTCTTGCGCCGAGTGATCCTCAGTACTGCGGGCGATATGAAGGTAGCCCTTCAAGCCGCGACGCGGTCTACCATCAGGGTGCAGTCTGGGCCTGGCTGATGGGGCCATTTATCACGGCTTATACCAAAGCACACGGCCACTCAGAAGAAAGCCGCGAGCGGGCGGCGTGGTGGCTTGCGAATTTCCGGGCACACTTGAGCGAGGCGGGACTCGGTCAAATCTCTGAGATATTTGACGGAGACGAGCCGCACACACCGCGCGGCTCGATCGCACAGGCATGGAGCGTCGCAGAATTGCTGCGCACTGCTATCGAAGACGTTTATCCCTTTGAGATTGCCTCTAACAAGACAAGCAAGAAAACAAACTCAAGCCAAGTAATTTCATTCGCTGTGTAGCGATTCGAGAGAATTAGAACCAGCAGCTCTGTTGCAAAGATTAGCTCGAGATAAAAAAGGTCAAGATGCAGATCAAGCCTATGCCCCAATCGGCTTTGCATATTTATTCAGAAGAGGCTGCATAATTCATACGCATTTATTCATTCCATTTGAATATTTGCGCAAAGTTATGTTGATCAGTTTGACTATGCGACCCCGCCACACGAAAATGAAGGCCGAGTTCTGGGTCTGTGGGTTGCGCAGGCCGAGGGGGCGCGTTCTGGCTCCAGATTGTCACGGAGTTGAAGAATCGGGAAGTGCGGGACATCTTTATCGCCTGAGTGGATGGCCCCCCTCAAAGGCTTTCCCGAAGCGATAGAGACGGTCTTTCCAGATGCACAGATCCCCGCGTGGGCGACGATGTTCATGCTTGGCACACTGGATTATTGAAGCGGAAGTATAGCAACAAGCCCGTCCTGCTTATCCTTCTTAGCCGCGCGCCACGACCGCCGGTGCTTGATCATGCCACCATCCTCCGCTGGGATGGAAATCGCAACCACCTGCTAGGCGGCGGCGACCGAGCCTTGTAGGTGTGCGTCGAGGATTACCGAGACGGCGATCTCCTCGATAGCCTTACCCTGAAAAGGAGGCTGTAGGCTTAACGCCTGTAATGCCGCGTCAAGTTCGACCGTGAGCGGGAGGCGCAGACATTCCACCTGCTCAACCTTTTCCTTCTCCGCACGGCGCGCCTTGGGGGCGTAGGTGGCTGACGTCCTCCTTGAAACTCGCGATCGTGTAGTTAGGGGTCTCGCGAAGTTTTGCGACGGCGATTCCTAGGGCGGAAAAGGGCGCGATCGCGGGTTGCGTTGCAAAGATTATGTTGAAACGCGAAAACTCATAAAGTGTGTTTCCTTATGCTACGATCTGAAAGAGGCTCAAGACAAACTTTGCCTGACCAACCGTATCGCTTCCCTCTAATCTTTTCATCTGACCTTTTCTTACCATGTTGATGGATTCAATACCTTCGATGGTTCGCTCCGCCGTATGGAACTTCTTGATGCTAGCCTATCGGAGTAAAGTATTACTTGCGACACCACTTCAATAACGTGTAGCAACTCACGCTATAATTCATGGTGATAGGCATGAACGGTTCCGCTGAGTGACAGTTGTAAGTACGGGCTTGACCAGCTACGATTTGAGCGCCCCCGACTCCTACTGTTAAATCAATCATCTTCTCGACACAGCCTTCGCAGGCAGTAGCGCTCGCATTTAGAAGTCTTAACAGTTCGACAGCCCTATTATTAACCACGGGTCACTCCATTAGGAGTATACAAATATTATCGCTAAGCAACTATAATTCCCAGCAAATCCCTTGACATCTTAAACCAATGACATTATAAACCCGTCGCTCAAGCGCGTTCGTCGACTGGCCACCTTATCCCGACTGGCCTCACGTTAGCCGTTTAATCAACAAAGAACAGGTTGACACATGGTTTACTACTGCTGGTAAATCCTTGTCTAACGGCTTCAGAGCTTCTGCTGGGATGAGTTGTATTAAGTTATCATTTGGATAACTGTAGATAAGGTTTTAACGAGCTTTCCCTCAATATTCTTAATGTCTTGAAGGTTTCCTCCAAAGGCATACTCGACATCTCAGAGTCAATGAGTCTTATGAGCACCTGCTAAACCAACACCCGTAGTGAGAATATTTAAAGAACTGACGCGCGTGTGATCTCAACTGAAGCCATCGGCCTCACAAATCGATCATCACCTTTTCATCCTTAGCGTAGAGAATTTTTAGGAAATCTGCTTAGACTCAACTTAGCAACCCAAGGAGCAATAATGAAATCTTCACCGAGCCTTGCAAAGCTTACGTCCTATCTTTGGCTGATTATTATCTTGAGTTGGGCTGCCCTGCCGAACGGTTTTGCAGCCTCTCCGGCGAACATAACTCCTACTGCTAAACCATACTTTTTGCAACAATCAACGCCCCCGCGCAACGGGCGGATGTGGGTCTATAACCGAGACAGCACTTCCATGGAAGTCTTCGACAGGACGAACAATGCCGTGCTGAAAGTGTTTGACGCCGGTGGGAATTACTCATTGCCGTGCGGCGGAACTCTTCGGTTCGGAGGAGGCGTCGCTCATGATCCCACAGACGGAAATATATGGATTTCCATACTCTCCAACGGGGGCTGTTCCGATGGGTTCATTCATAAGATTCCTGCCATGGGCGGAGGCGATCTCGCCAAAATTCCCGACCCGACGATGAATGACCAGTACGGTTTTACAGGGAAAGGTATCGGAGCAATGGATTATGACCCGGAGGAAAACGTGCTTTATGCAATCTCCTTCGGGCAAAGACTTGACGGCACTAATTCTCCCTGGATTTATAAGCTGGACGCCAGTGGCGGAGGTATCCTTAACAAATTTCCTTACGGCGCAGTCTCGGAAGAGAATAGAAGCCTGGCCATCGAGAGACCCGCCTCACTGGGCGGGAGAAAGGCCTTGCGTGTCAACCAGGTCGCTCTACTGGACATCAATTCGGGAGCGCTCATCAGCGGCCCTCTGTGGAGCGGGGCCAGCATGTACGGGGTTGATATAGACGAGGTCACGGGTGAAGGAATGAGCGCCATAGTCGCCCCCTGGGCAAGGGCAGACATCTCTGGAGAGGATGGGAAGCGCTGTGACTGTGAAGTGATAGCCAGGCCCGCGCCTCAGACGGTGACGGGCCCCGGAACAGACCCGAATAAGCAATGGAGCATGCAGGTCGAAGTCAGCGATAACGACGGCCTTGTGCTTCGCAATGTGAAATTGGGCCAGCGCTACATGGCCGAGAGGATCAGCGTCCCTTACTTCACCTTGCAAACGAGCCTGTTTGCGAAACAACGCGGCGAGCTCAAACCCGACAGCAGTGATTCCTCGGCGCGCAGCCGCCTCATCAGCTATTACACCTTTAGTGATAACGAAAAACTGGTCGTCGAGGCCACCTACCTGATAGATCAGATTCCGGCGACGGCGACGAGCTGCCTGCATATTACTCAAAGATACGAATTCTATAACGAGGGCTTCGGCTGCGAGCCCAGCGCCACCTTACCGTGCTCGCGCTGGAAGCCGATTGTCAAGTATCACTTTTACGGACAGGGAGAAATCGTTAATCTCAATATCGCACAGCGCCAGCATCTCAGCGTTGACGGCATCCCTGATAACACGGTCGGCCTCTTTAAGGATTGTGATTATCCCGGCCTATGCCATCCGACGGAAGGAGGGATCGTCGGCAGTCTGGGTTTTGAAAAGAAGTTCAATCCGCTCTACGTCGAGTGGTCTGACCGTGCGGTCACCGGCGGCCAGGCGACGAATAAGTGGGACAACATTCATCAGACTAATCTGGGAATCGTCGAGGAGCCCGGGTTAAGTCCCGATACTGAGCCGAGCCTGCATTTCGTCGGGCCTGGCTGCCCGGAGTGTGTCCATAGCCACTGGCGCTGGGGCGCGATTCAGGGGGAAGCCTTCAACAATGGAAAGATTTTGGAAATTTCCCCTTCGTCAAAACAGGACTTTGACTTCGGGGTGGTCCGTTATCGAGCGGGAGAAGAGGATCCGAATGATTTTAAAGACCTCTTGCAATCACCGGAATTCATTCGCACCACTTCGATCGCCGGAAGAAATCCGCTACAGGTTTACAGGAACTTTGCCCCCGAAGATACAGTCTTGTGGTACTCGGCTACCGGCTCGCAAATCGTTGACAGCTTCTTCGGCTTCGGTAGCTTCTTCAGCTCCTCTAATGGGAGTAAGCTATTGTACGGGGGGAACAACGGCCTCGCCTCTCAGATGCGAAGCGGCCCTGCCACATCCTCGTCGCCCTCCTCGCTCACACTGGAGCAAGATGGGCTCATCTCAATCCTGGCGACCAACACGTACACCGACGGCCCGACGACTGTCGCCGCCTTCGATGCAAGCATCGTCGGCCCCTTGCCGACCGGATACACGACGTACAACAATCTCAGCTACCATACGGAAACTGAGGCCCAAATATCGGGGCCGGATACCGTCACCTTTAGCGTTGCATCCGTCACCGACCAGACGGTCTTCAATAACCTCCGAATCTTTCATGCGGAGCCCGACCCGTTTGATCCTGGCGCGGTGATCTGGGCGGATCGCACAATCCTCTCGCCAGACCCGCAAGGCCCTGACTTTGCCAGCAAGACGATTAGCGCCAGGGTCAATCTGCTGGGCCAATTTGTCGTCGCATCATTGACCGGGCCTCCGCCTTCCGGCGCGGCCGCAGGGCTAAGCATCACCAGCAGCGATTCGCCCAACCAGGTCGTGGCGGGCAGCGACCTGACTTACACGCTCAATATAACTAACAGCGGCCCACAGCCTGCGACCGGAATAAATCTCACGGACGGCCTTCCGCCTAACACCGAATTCGTTTCGGCGACCGCCAGCCAGGGGACATGCGCGGAGGCGGACGGAGATGTCGTCTGCAAGCTGGACGCGCTGAATGCTGGCGCGAGCGCCGCCGTCACCATTATCGTCAAACCCACGGAGGGGGGAGAGCCTATTCCGACGGGAGGAAAAGTCATTATCAACACAGCTAACGTCAGGGCCAACGAAAGCGATGCTGATTTGACGAACAACTCTGCGACTGAAAACACAACGCTGCTGCCGGACCCGAATCTGGCTCCAACCGTCAGTATTACTAGCCCGTCAACTGGAAATATGTTTACAGGCCCGGCGAGCATCACCGTTAATGCCAGCGCGAGCGATGCGGATGGAAGCATCAGTAAAGTCGAATTCTTCGATAATGGAGAGTTGGCCGGAACCGGCACTTTGACGGGCACGAACCAATACAGCTTTAGTTGGAACAGCGTGGCTTTCGGCAAACATTCCCTGATCGCCGTCGCGACGGACAATCTCGGTAAGACAAACGTCTCGGTTGCCGCAAACATCGTCGTGAACGGATTGGCAAACGTCAGCATTATCAATCCGACGATGAAGCAGGTCTTCCAGAGGCCCGCGAACGTCACGATCAGTGCCAATGCGAGCGACAGCAGTGGGAGTATCAGCAAGGTAGAGTTCTATGCCAACGGAACGCTGATCGGTACGGGAGTGCCTGCGGGCCAGAACCAGTACAATTTTGCCTGGAACAATGCGCCTGGAGGTAATTACCTGTTGACTGCCGTGGCGACGGACGCCGCCGGAGTGACGACGACATCCGTGCCGGTCAATATCGTCGTCAATGACCTGCCTCTGGTGAGCTTAACGAGCCCCACTCAGGGAGCGTTCTATTCATCTCCCAGCAGCAGCATCACTCTTAAGGCTAACGCCACAGACGTGGATGGCTCGATCAGCAAGGTAGAGTTCTATGCCAACGGAGCGCTGATCGGCACGAGCGCCGTGGTCGGCGCTTATCAGCACAGTTTTATCTGGAACAATGCGCCAGGGGGGAATTACACATTGACCGCCATCGCCACCGACAATAACAAGGCGACTACCACTTCAAGCCCAATCAACATCACGGTCAATACGCCGCCTTCTGTAAGCCTGACGGGACCGGCGAGCGGCACACAGTACAGCGCCCCGGCCAGTGTCACTCTCACGTCTGCAGCCAGCGACGCGGATGGAAGCATCAGTAAGGTCGAGTTCTTTGCCAACGGCTCTTACGTCGGTGCGGGCGCGGCGACAGGCCCGGGCCAATACAGCTTCACCTGGACGGCGGTTGGCATTGGCAATTATTCGTTGACGGCGATTGCCACAGACAACGGAGGCGCGACGACCACATCCGGCTCTACCGATATTAAGGTCACCTCGCCGGCGTTACTCGTCGCGGGCTCGACAACGCTGAACAGTAGCGATAGCGCCATTAAGGCTCGTCTCGAAGCTTTAAATTATATAGTCACAGTCAAAGACGGCACGGCGACGAGTGCGGATGCTAACGGTAAGGCGGTGGTGGTCATCTCTTCAACGGTTACGCCGACGGCCGTCGGCACCAAGTTCCGTGATGTCACAGTACCGGTTGTTCTCTGGGAAAGCGGCCTGTTTTATAACATGGGAATGACCACCAAGACCTCCAGCAACTTCGGTACGACCACCGGCCAGACACAGGTAAAGATTACTAATGCTGCTCATCAGATGGCCGCCGGGTTATCAGGTACAGTAGCGGTGGTCACTGCGTCCGGCACATTTACCTGGGGAAAGCCCAACGCTAATGCATCCTCGGTCGCCACCCTGGCGAGCGATACCAGCCGTATAGTCGTGTTCGGTTATAATAAGTCGGCGGCAATGCCCGGATTGGTTGCTCCTGCCCGGCGTGTCGGCCTGTTTATGTTTGACACTACGGCTGCGACCTTCAACAGCAATGGGGGGAATCTATTCGATGCCGCGATCAAGTGGGCTACCGGACGCCCTTAATTTGAACATAGGTGCTTGCCTTATCGCAGCCGGATAACAACAGGACACCGGTTTTTGAAGTGTTTATTGCCTCCTTTTGGACATAACAGATAACCGGATTGCTGTGTGAAATCGTTCCAGCATTCCAGTTACAGAAAGGTGTTCAAAAGACGGTTGAAACGGCTGATCTGTAACTATAATTGCCTTGATTGGAAGTAATGAGACCGTAATGGCCGGGCTGCAGGCTGCACCTCATTACTATTAACGGGATAACCGATATGGCTTTAAGGAGAGACAGTCAGGAAGCAAAAGTCGGCGCGTCGCAAAGCTCCATCAGTAATTTAACTTTCGTCATAAAGGTCATTATCTTTTCGATAAGCATTGGTGCTCTCATCATCTGGTCTTTGGGTTCTCTGTTTGCCGCCAACACGCTCATGCGCGGCGGAGGCTTGCCAATTTCGATCACTTTTCTTTATGGGTTTCCATTCCTTTATCTACCTTACTGCCTTATCAGTTGTTCAAAACTACTACGAGGATACACACTTATCATTTCAGGTGTATTGATGCATCTCGCTTTAGTGTTATGGATGATCGCCACTATTAGTAATACTGGTAGAACGGTGTTCGTGGTGATAGCTCTAGTGATGGCGATCCTGTGGATTCTCTTATGTAGTGGCCGTATCCTTACCGAAGGCGCGGGCGCAGGTCATTAGAGAAAATGAACCGCACGATCTTTGAAGGGTTGAAGTCATCGTTGAATATATTATTCATATCCTCAAGTGGATTTGCCAGGTCGTTGATTGGTCTCTTCGCGGCTCAGGGTTTTTCTTGAGAAAGTCGCTTTCAAGGGGAGACTCAAGCATTAAGTTGGCGAACCATTCAAGAGAAAAGAACGTGTGCGGGGCTAATAAATCAGGTTTTGAGCTGGCCCCAGTTGTTGTCAGTGCAATCTTCGTCGCTCAAGTCTCATGGGCTAAAGTTGTTCTAGTCTAAACACTGTTGTTGACGCCGGAGCGGGAATAACGTGGCAAGTCAAACGCCTCAGAGAGCCCGAGCCCAGACAGCGCTACTTAAATCAGGATTCGGACAATGAAGAGGGGCGACTGATGAAGGCTCTGGCTGTGTACGGCGAGCACTTGGTTGCGCTCGCTGAGTTAGACCTAGAGGTTGGGATGAGGCTGGGTGAACTACTTAATGCTCATTAGGCAGACGTAGACGAGATTGCCCAGCACATCTTCGTCATGAAAACCAAGAACGATAAACCTCGTCTTATACCTTTGACTGTCCGGGCGCTTGAAATCCTCAAGCGCCTGCGGCAGGACGCGCCCGACGACGAGCTTATCTTTGACCCGAAGCGCACAGGAAGGAAGCGCCGTCAGTTGATGGTCTGTTTTGAACGAGCGGTCGAAGCTGCCGGACTCAGCGATTTCCATTTCCATGGCCTCCGGCACACCTTTGCCACGAGGCTCAGGGCGGCAAACGTCCATGAGTACGACATCGCTGATCTCTTAGGCCATTCAACCACGCCGGGCGACACACGCAATACTAAAGTTACGCGTGGCTATGCGCACGGCGTCCCACAGAGGTTGAGAGATGCCGTCAATAGCCTCGAAAAAGGTAAGCTCCTGATTTCAGCTACGCCAACTCTACGCCAAGTTGCGCAGGGGGCGTGAGGAGCGAAGAGAACGTCAATCATTTAGAGAATTGACGTTGAAAGAGAAATGGCGGAGAGGGTGGGATTCGAACCCACGGTGGGCTTTCACCCACTCCGGTTTTCGAGACCGGTGCACTAATCCACTATGCGACCTCTCCTAAAGGCAGATGTTGGATGATAGTCGCCACCGCTTCCCGCATCTGGCATCTAATATCTGACATCTTTTTTCCGTCGTGCTTGAAAGAACTCTTGCATGAGCGCGCGGCAGTCCGCTTCGAGCACGCCTGATCTGATTTCCATTCGATGATTCAAGGAGCTCGCCGTGCAGATACCGAAATGCGATTCGACTGCGCCGGCGCGTTCGTCTCGCGCGCCGTAAACGAGCCGGCTGGCCCTGGCTTGAATGAGCGCCCCGGCACACATAGCGCACGGCTCGATGGTCGAATAGACGGTCGCGCCCGTGAGCCTGTAGTTGCCGGACGCTTTCGCGGCTTCACGCAGCGCGACTATTTCAGCGTGAGCCGTCGGGTCGCAATCCGCGCGTGTCCTGTTGCCTGCGCAGGCCAGCATCCGGCCGTCGCCCGACACGACGCAGGCCCCTACGGGCACTTCGCCGCGACCGCCCGCCTCCTGCGCAGCCGCCAGGGCGCGGCGCATCCAGTGCGCGTCCAACTCCTCTTCGTGCGCGCCGTCCGCCATCATGATGATCTAGAGCGCCCCGTCTGACAAAGTTCAAATATAGGGGCGTGCTCGCAAAGCTGTCAAGCAATGCTCTCTTGGCCGTCAAGCAATGGGCTCTTTGGTATCAAGCGCCGTGCTGTTTTGCCTCCGGCTGATTTGCCAAACTCCGAAGAGCTAGTACATTATGGTGAGCGTTGGCGCGCCGTGCCGGGTCGGTAGTAAGCTGGTAGATGTGGCGCGGGCGCGCTTGAACTCCCACCTGAGGCTCTACGAGGATTTGCTCTTACGGTCTTAGTTCGCGATTCCCACCATTTTGAATCTATTCATTTGCAGAGGTGACGAGAAGGTATGCCGGAACTGCGCGGAAAGCAGGCAACAGCGGAAATCAAAGACGAGTGGGCACGAGCTTACGAATTCTTCCTGCAAGCATCGGGAGACCCTTATGATAAGAAGAAGGATCGAACTGCACGCATTGATTATGTCGCGGTGAAGCTGAACCTGACCCGCAAGCAGGCCAAGCGGCGGATCAGGAATTATGAAGCCTGGCAGCGCAATATCAAGAAGGGACTGGTCAGTCGCTAGCGGCACGGACGATTCTTCTATCGCCAGCGGGGAAGAGAGCGCACGCTTTTCTCTCTCTCTCTCTGTTGCGCGCCTTTCAAACGGGGCTGTAACTTAGACCCTGGCTTTGGCGCGTCCGTTTTGTATGCGCTTTGGCGGCGGGGACACTACCCGGCGCGGGCGAAACTACATCGATCGAGGTGTGTAAAATTATGAAGAGATTTGCGCTCCTGTTCCTGTTGCTGTTCTCGTTGGTGGCCGACGCCGCGCCGCGCTGGTCGGCCGAACAGGCAAACCAGTGGTACGCCCGCCAGCCCTGGCTCGTCGGAGCAAACTTTATCCCCAGCACTGCCATCAACCAGCTGGAGATGTGGCAGGCCGATACCTTCGACCCGAAAACTATAGACCGCGAGCTGGGCTACGCCGAAAGGCTCGGGATGAATACGATGCGTGTCTACCTGCACAACCTTGTCTGGGAGCAGGACGCCGCGGGCTTCAAGAAGCGCATAGACGAATACCTTCGCATAGCCGACAAGCACCACATAAAGAGCATCTTCGTGCTGTTCGATTCCTGCTGGAACGACAACCCGAAACCGGGCAAGCAGCCCGCGCCGAAGCCAGGCGTGCACAACTCCGGCTGGGTGCGCGCGCCCGGCACAGAGCGACTGTTCGACTCGCGCACGTGGGGAGGGCTCGAAGGCTACACCAAGGACATACTCAAGACATTCGGCAGCGACCAGAGAGTTCTCGCCTGGGACTTGTTCAACGAGCCGTCGAACTCCGGCTACATGGATGCCGTTGTGCCGCTGCTCAGGAATGTTTTCGAGTGGGCGAAGCAAGCCAACCCGTCGCAGCCGATCACGGCCGGCTGGTGGCACGATCACCCCATGAGCAACGAAGTGATGTTCGGCAATTCCGACATCATAAGCTTCCACAACTACAGTGACGCCGCGAGCCTCGAAGCGCAGATCAGAGAGCTTCAAAAAATGGGCCGCCCCGTCGTCTGCACTGAGTACATGGCGCGCACGCGCAACAGCCTGTTCGAGACGAACCTTCCGGTGCTAAAGAAGTATCGCGTCGGGGCGATCAACTGGGGGCTGGTCAAGGGCAAGACCAACACGATCTTCGCCTGGGACACGCCCATGCCCGACACGGACGAGCCGCCCGTCTGGTTCCACGACATTTTCCGGCCCGACGGGACCGTCTTCAGTCAGAAAGAGTTTGATTTAATCAGAAGCCTTACGGGCGCGCGTTGAAGAGACAAATCACATCACCACCTCCCCGTTAGGGAGGCGCGCGTGTTATTATCAGCTTCGGCCTGCGGGTTGGCGCGCGCGTGGCCGTCCTTTTGATCGCGGCAAGGGAGGAGACGACTTTACGCCTGACGAGATGAGCAGCGAGGCGCGCACAAGAGGAAGCGGTTCGCTACAGGGCGGCGAACGTGGCTCGGGCCCGTTGCATAGTTCCGTCACAGCGGACAAAGCGCCAGCCGAGAGGGCCGGCATACAGCGTCCCTTCATCCCGACGCGCAAGCTCTCGACCGCAGAATTCAATACCGCGATGGTCCATTTCTATCGCGGAGAGGTGCAGCGCTCAAACACCTGGCGCAATCGCCTGGACACGACGACGAACTGGGCCGTCCTGACGGCGGGCGCAACCCTCTCTTTCGTCTTCAGCTCGCCCAGCAATCCACACTTTGTAATCCCTATCAATTCCATCCTCGTCGCCATCTTCCTTGTGATGGAGGCGCGGCGCTATCGTTACTACGAAATCTGGTCGAGCCGCGTGCGCGTGATGGAGACTGGATACTTCGCGCAGATGCTCGCGCCCGAAGGCACTGTCAATCAGGAGTGGGCCGATCACCTGGCGGCCGATCTGTTGACGCCGCATTTTACGATCAGCGAGTGGGAGGCCATCGGGCGACGATTGCGCCGCAACTACCTTTGGATATTCGCGCTGCTGGCGCTGAGCTGGAATCTGAAAGTCTACCTGCACCCGCTCCCGGCCTACAGCTTCGATGTCTTTCTTGAGCGGGCGACCGTCGGGCTGGTTCCGGGATGGATAGTTTTCACCGTCGGCATAGTATTCAACGTGGCGGTGGTGATCTTCGCCGTCGCCACCGTCCGTTTGCGCGAGGCGACCGGAGAGGTGCTGCCGAGTCACAAGTTCAGCTTGCGCCCGTTTCGCCGCGTGACCGACTGGACGCGCGCCGCCGCCACCTCGCGCCGTGCCGCCACCCGCCGCGCCAAAAGGGCACGCCAGCGCACGCGCACCGCCACGGGCGAGTTCAGAAGGCTGGACATCTCTGAAATACCAAATAAAGAGACGATCAAGGAAGAGACGATTACCCGATAGTATTGAGCGATCAGCCGGCCAGTAAAAACCAATACTGGCTGTCGATTACCTTTTTTATGCTTGAACTCAACGGTCAGCGGCTGACGCTCGAAGAGGTCTACGGTGTGGCGGCGGGGGAGTCCGAGGTTGGGCTCGCGACTGCTGCGCGCGAGCGCGTTCTGGACTCGCGGCGCGTGATCGAAAAAATCCTGGCCGACGGGCGCGTCGTTTACGGCGTCAATACAGGCTTCGGCAAACTCTCGGACGTGCGCATCGCTCAGTCCGAGCTAAGTGAGCTGCAACTGAATCTGGTGCGCAGCCACGCGTGCGGCGTGGGCCAACCTCTGTCCGAAGAGGAGACGCGCGCGATGATGCTGCTGCGCGCCAACGTACTGGCCCTGGGCTACAGCGGCGCGCGCCCGGTCGTCATCGAGACGCTGCTCTCGATGCTTGCGCGCGGCGTTCACGCCGTGGTTCCCGAAAAGGGCTCGGTCGGGGCGAGCGGCGATCTGGCCCCGCTGGCGCATCTGGCCCTCGCCTGCATAGGCGAAGGCGAAGCCTTCTATCGCGGTGAGCGTATGGCGAGCGCGGAAGCACTCAGACTGGCCGGGATTGCGCCCTTGCGGCTGGAGGCGAAAGAGGGACTTGCTCTCTTGAACGGCACGCAGGCGATGGGGGCCGTCGGCGGCCTGGCGCTCAGGCGTGCGCTCAGGCTTGCGAGCGTGGCCGACGTTGCCGGAGCGATGACACTGGAAGCGCTGCGCGGAACGCCCGTCGCTTTTGACGAGCGCATACAACGGGCGCGTCCTCATCCGGGTCAGATGGAAGCGGCAGCGCACCTGCGCGAACTGCTAGTGGAGAGCGAGATCAGGCAATCGCACCTGGAAGACGACCCGCGCGTGCAGGACGCTTACAGCTTGCGCTGTATGCCGCAGGTTCACGGCGCTGTGCGCGGCGCGCTCTCTCACGCGCGCGAGATTCTTGAGACGGAGACGGGCGCGGCGACCGACAACCCGCTCGTCTTCGCCGACGGCGAAGAGATTTTATCGGGCGGCAATTTTCACGGCGCGCCGCTCGCGCTCGCCCTGGACTACGCTGCCATCGCCTTGACCGATCTCACCAGCATTAGCGAGCGCCGCATAGAACGTCTCGTCAATCCAGACCTCAACGAAGGGCTGCCCCCGTTTCTGACCGCGCATCCGGGCACGTCCTCCGGCTTTATGATCGCGCAGGTCACAGCCGTCGCGCTCCTCTCGGAATCGAAGGTGCTGGCGCATCCGTCCAGCGTGGACAATCTGCCGACCTCGGGCGGCAAAGAGGATCATGTCTCTATGGGGATGACGGCCGCCACGAAGCTGCGCACGGTCGTAGAGAATGCCGAGCACGTCGTCGCCATAGAACTGCTCGCCGCCGCCGAAGGGCTCGAATACCGCGCGCCGCTCCGGCCCGGTCTGGGCGTCCAGAGGGCTTACGAAGCTGTGCGCGCGCACGCGCCGCGTCTCGTGCGCGACCGCTCGCTCTCGGAAGATATACGGAAAATAGGCGCGGCCGTTCGCCTGGGCGAGTTCGACTTTTAAGCGTCAGGAGAGCGCGCCTGCCGGTGCGCTTTGCCCTCTTTTCTGCTATTAATTATCCTTCAAAGAAATCACGCCCCGTCCGGCGCTGGAAGCTTTTCGCCCTCCCGGCGTGTCTGTGAGTGCGGGCCCGTAAAGCATCATCACACGCGATAGAGGAAGGATACGTATGTCGAACCCTTTGGATGATCGTAAAAAAGCTCTTGAGAATGACTACTTTCGGCGCAAAGAGCAGGAGGCTATAGAAAAGATGCGCGCGCAGATGGCCTCCGAACAACAGGCGCGAGAGACGGCCGCCTCCGCCGTCCGGTGTCCCAAGTGCGACGGCACGCTCAAAGAAATCTCTTTTGAAGAGGTGCAGGTAGATCGCTGCGAGAAATGCGGCGGAGTATGGTTGGACGCGGGCGAGCTGGAACAACTGACGAAGCGCGAAGGCGGCGGATGGCTGAGTCGCCTGTGGGGAAACCCTTCGGGCGAGTAAGGGGATTTTTTGCTCTTATGACTTCTTCTTCCAGAACCATACGCGCGCCGCGCGGCTCAAGCCTTAACTGCAAGGGATGGCATCAGGAGGCCGCGCTGCGCTGCCTTATGAACAACCTCGACCCGGAAGTGGCCGAGCGCCCCGACGATCTGGTCGTCTACGGCGGGGCCGGCAAGGCCGCGCGCAACTGGGCGGCATTTGAGGCGATCGTGCGCGAGCTGCTGGAGCTTGGGAACGAAGAAACGCTGCTGGTGCAATCGGGCAAGCCCGTCGCAGTCTTTCGCACGCACGAGTATGCGCCGCGCGTTCTGATAGCCAATTCTAATCTGGTCGGCGCGTGGGCCAACTGGGAACACTTCCACGAGCTTGAGCGACGCGGCCTGATGATGTACGGGCAGATGACGGCCGGCAGCTGGATTTACATCGGCACGCAGGGCATCGTCCAGGGCACGTTCGAGACGTTCGCGGCGATGGCCGACCGTCATTTCGGGGGAAGCCTCGCGGGACGGCTGGTGGTCTCGGGCGGCATGGGCGGCATGGGCGGCGCGCAGCCGCTCGCGGCGACGATGAACGGGGCCGTATTCTTAGGCATAGACGTTGACCGCGCGCGCATAGAGCGGCGCGTTCGCACGGGCTATTGCGATCGCCTGGCGCTCAACCTGGACGATGCTTTGCGTATTTGCGAGGACGCGCGTGAGCAGGGCCACGCCGTCTCGGTCGGCATGGTCGGAAACTGCGCCGAAGTGCTGCCGGAGCTTGTCAGGCGCGGCGTAGTGGTTGACGCCGTCACAGACCAGACGAGCGCGCACGATCCATTGAACGGCTACGTTCCGGCCGGTCTTGAGCTGGAAGAAGCCGACGAGCTGCGCCGCACGGACGCGCCCGCCTATACGGAGCGCTCTATGCAGTCGATGGCCCGGCACGTGGAGGCCATGCTGGCCTTGAAGCGCGCCGGCGCAATCGTCTTCGACTACGGCAACAACATACGCAAGCAGGCGTTCGATGCCGGATGCAATGATGCTTTCGAGATTCCGGGCTTCGTGCCCGAATATATTCGGCCGCTCTTCTGTGAAGGAAAAGGCCCTTTTCGCTGGGTGGCGCTCTCCGGCAACAGCGAGGATATACGCAAGACCGACGATCTTGCGATGGAGCTATTTCCCGAAGACCGGACGCTGGATAGATGGCTGCGGCTTGCGCGCGAGCGCGTACAGTTTCAGGGACTCCCGGCGCGCATCTGCTGGCTGGGCTACGGCGAGCGCGCCGAGATGGGCGAGAGGATCAACGACCTGGTCAAGCGCGGGAGTTTGAGCGCGCCCATCGCCATCGGCCGCGATCACCTGGACACGGGCTCCGTCGCTTCGCCGTTCCGCGAGACCGAAGCTATGCTCGACGGGTCGGACGCCGTCGCCGATTGGCCCATCCTCAACGCGCTCCTGAATACTGCGAGCGGCGCAAGCTGGGTCTCGTTTCATCACGGCGGAGGCGTGGGCATCGGCTACAGCCTGCACGCGGGCCAGGTCTCTGTCGCCGACGGAACCGACGAAGGTGCGCGACGGCTCAACCGCGTGCTGACAAACGATCCGGGTCTCGGCGTCGCGCGTCACGTCGATGCCGGTTACGAGGAAGCCACAGAGACCGCGCGCGACAAGGGCATACGGATTCCGATGCTGCCCGCCATGCCGGAGAAACCTGAAAAGTAAGCGACGCGCGGGCCGCCAATCGTGAAAAGCTTTTGCGGCGCAACTCCTCTGCGCCCCTGTCACTTGCTTTCACCTGGAGATCGAATTGCTTAATTTCGCGGTTCAAACAGCGCGCGATGCCGGTCGCATCCTGGCCGAGCGTCTGGGTCGCTCGATTCAAATCACCAACAAGGGCGTCATAGACCTGGTGACGGAGGCAGACCTCGCCGCCGAACGATTGATTATCGAGCGAATCAAGTCTTATCACCCGCGCCACGCCGTCCTCGCCGAAGAATCCGGCGCTTCCGATTTACAGGATGGGCAAAGGAGCGAGTACTGCTGGATCGTCGATCCTTTGGACGGGACGACGAACTACGCGCACGGCTATCCAACTTTCTGCGTCTCGATCGCGCTTGAGCGGGCCGGTGTGGTAGAGATCGGCGTCATACACGACCCCCTGCGCGACGAGACGTTTGCGGCCGAGCGCGGCGAGGGCGCGACGCTCAACGGGCGTCGCATACGCGTCTCGGAGATTGACGACCTCAACCGCGCGATGCTTTGCACGGGCTTTCCCTACAACGTGCGCGACGGCGGCGACTTCGCGCGCCACTTTCGCAATTTCATTATGCACGCGCAGGCCGTGCGCCGCGACGGCTCGGCGGCGCTCGATCTGGCCTACGTGGCGTGCGGCAGATTCGACGGGTTCTGGGAAGAGGGTCTGCGCCCCTGGGATGTCGCCGCCGGCGTGCTCATGATAGAGGAGGCGGGCGGTCGCGTCTCGCGCTACGACGGAGAGCGATTCGACATCTACACGCCGCCCATCATGGCAAGCAACGGCCTCGTCCACGAAGCGATGATGAGAGTGCTTCAAATGCAGTGACGAGTGACAAGCAAGAAAGAAAGCGCTTTATCTCGTTACTTGTCACTCATCACTGTAGTTTCGTTGCGATTATTTCGGCCAGGCGGTCGCTTTCGCGCCGTGCGCAGGCGCGGGTGTCTTCGCCCGCGCGCTGCTTAATGTGATGGAGAGGGTGATAGATGACTTCGACTTTGGCCAGATGCGGGAGGCGATAGCCTTTGGGCCAGACGCGATGCGCGCCGCGAATCGTTACCGGCAGGATGGGCACGTTGGCTTCGAGGGCCATTCGCACCGCGCCGTTCTTAAATCTCATCAGCGCCCCGTCCGGGTGGCAGCGCCCGCCTTCCGGGAAGATGACGACCGCGCCGCCCCTGCGTAGCCACTGCAAGGAGCGGCGGATCGCCGTCGGGTCGCTGCGCTCTATTTCCAGCGGCCATGCGCCGAACAACTCCATCAGCTTACCTATGACGGGCCAATCGAAGCTCTTGCTCCACGCCAGATAGCGCAGCGTGCGCTTGATCGGAACGCTTATCCAGAACGGGTCGATGTAGCTCTGATGATTCGCGGCGATAATCACGCCTCCCTTGAGCGGGACGTTCTCCGTCCCCTCGTAATCCACACGCCAGAGCAGGTTAGACAGGGAGCGAGCCGCCGGGCGCATGAATTCCAACACCCACTGCGGGAGCATTAAAGGCTCCGGCTGCGCTCCACCTCTTTGAGAGCCGCGCGCTATGTTCGTGCTCGTTTCGCCCAAAACAATCAAAAAGCAAGGCGGAAGGCGCAAGGATGAAAGTGTGGATACGTTAATTGAACCAGTCAGCTAACGCCGCCACACTTTGATCCCTCACCCCTCATCCCTTCGTTTATCCTCCTGTAATCATCGCTCATGCGTGAGACGACTTCGCCGGGCTCTTCCGCGGATTCCATGCGGCGCTGGCGCAGGGTGTGCATGTCCGTGATCGCCAGTTCCTCCCACCAGTCGGGCACGTCGCGCTCGTTGAGCGCATCCTCGTTCCACCGCTTGCATTGCTCGCACTCAAAGCCACAGTAGACGCGCGCTTCGTCTTTCGTCAATCCGATGCGCGCCCTCGTATTGCAGTGCGCGTCAGAGCAGCGGCGCTCGATCTCTATTAACAGCACCCTGCGCTCAATATCTATACGATGTCTTACCTTGCCGCTGCTGCTCACAGTCCGCTTCCCTCCGGCTTTAACCCCGGTTGAGAGAACACCGTCGTTTCCCCTAGACCTATTCGATTCCTTCGAGCGGCCAGGCGCGATCAACAAATTTCAGGTGCAGGCGGCCGACGCCGTCCGCGCCCTTGCTGCGCCCGCGAACTTCCGCCAGCACCGAGATGTGGTATTGCACGCTGGTCAAGCGGACGAAGCTGCCGGGCGCGACCCCGAGCGTCGTAAAGACGGCCGCGCCGTGATGGCTTATGTTTTCCGTCACGGTCGTCTCGCTGGTGGCCAGCTTTCCGCTCGCGTCGAAGACCTCGACCGTCACTTCGACCGGAATATTATGGCGCGTCTCCGGGCGCTGGACGTACTCGCGCTCCTGCGCCGTGGTCGCCTGGTCTTGCATCTCGCGCAGGTTCCAGAGGCCCGTCTCGGTTTGCGTCGCGACATCATAAAGCTTCGTCGGGTCCTGTTCGGCGCTCGGCGGGAGACGCTTGCCGACGAAGGCTACGCCCAGCTCAAAGCGTGGCAGGTCTTCCTCGGCCTGAGAGGCGAGCGGCTTCGTGTGGCGCACCAGCGCCCAGACCTTGTAATGGTCTTCCGCGTGATCGTAACAGCGCAGCTGGCGCGGCATGGGCAGCGTTAAATGCAGCAGGCGTCCGCGCTCGACGTGCCTGCCGACGGAGAAGCGTGCGCCGAACGGCGTCACGTCGAGCAGGCGCGTCACCTCCTCCCAGTCACCTTCGGCAACTTCCCGGCACCGGACGCGCACCGGCAGCGAGAGCTTCAGACGGTCTCGTATGCGCCGCGATTTTCCCTCAAATCCCATGGCCGCCGCTCCCGGCTCAACGCCTGCCCGTCCCCGCCCCGCATAAGAGCGTTTCAGGGTCGCCCGCGAGAGTCCCCCGAACAGG
>DASQYE010000181.1:0-6282 GCA_035639355.1 Pyrinomonadaceae bacterium | reverse complement strand
ACGAAGATGCTCAAAAAAGGTTTTGCGGCCTCTGAAAGATAACCGAGCGACAGTTGCTCACGCGGCTCTTTTCGCGGCGGCCGCTCATCGCCCCTTTTCCCTGACATCGAAAGCATAGATGGTGCCCTGGTCGCGCAGGTAGAGCCTGCCTCCGCTGATGACCGGGTGCGTCCAGGTGGGGAGCGAATCCTGCTGGATGCGGAATCTGCCCTTCTCGCGGTAGGCTGCGGGTGTGGCCTCGACCAGCCCGACGACGCCGTTCTCGCTCAGGCAGTAGAGATGACCGTCGGCGTAGACGAGCGAGCCCTTGCCGACGCTGCGGTCGCGCCATGCGACTTCGCCCGTATCGAAGCGCATGGCCGTCAGGATGCCGCTCGAAAAACCATACAGGTAATCGCCCACCAGGATCGAGCTGCTGTGATGGTTGCGCATCTCCTTCGTGAAGTAGACCTCGGAAGCGGTGACGCCCTTGGCGTCCGCCTTGATCTCGACGAGACCTCCGCCCGTCCCGTAGTCGGACGAAATCCAGACGCGGTTGCCGCGCACGACCGGCGTCGCCACGTTGGCGACATCGTTTGACGGCCGCGCATACTCCCACAGCACTTTCCCATCCGCCGGGTCCAGCCCGAGCGCGCGCTCCTGCGTAAAGAAGACGACCTGCGTCTTTCCCGCGACCTGTACGGTCATGGCAGAGGAGTAGCCGGCCTTGTCGCTCTGTGTCTTCCAGATCACCGCGCCATCCTTTTTATTGAGCGCGACGATGGAAGCGCCACGGCCTCCGGCGTTGACCAGCAACCTATCGCCGACGACTAGCGGCGACTCGCTGATGCCCCAGCCGATGTTTTCCGCCCCGAACTTTTGCAGGATATTCATCGCCCAGATGCTCTTGCCCGTGCGCGTCTCAAGGCACGAAAGATCGCCGTTGCCGCCCAGGGCGTAGAGCCTGTCGCCGTCTACGGTCGGGGTTCCGCGCGGGCCGTCGCCACGGCTGTCTCTGTACGCAGTGCCGTGCGCGGTCGCCCAGGCTTCTTTGCCCGTGGCAACGTCGAAAGCGATGACGTATTCGCGATCGCCGCGCAGGCCCATAGTAAAGATGCGCCCTCCCGAGATTGCCAGGGAAGAATAGCCGCGCCCAGCGCCCGTCGCCTTCCAGACCAGCGGCGGGCCTGCGGCGGGCCACTGCTTTAGAAGCCCCGTCTCTTTGGAGATGCCGTCGCGGTTGGGCCCGCGCCACTGCGGCCACTCGCCCGCCGACTGTGACATCGCTTCGGCCGCCAAACACAGCAGGAGCACAATCGCCCCGCACGTCGTCGCCCTCAAGTTCAATCTCTTCATATACGGAATCTCCTTACGGATCGGCTGCAAGCGGCTGCCAGCTTTCGTTGATTTACGATATATGGCCTTCGGGTCTCTGAAACGCTGATGCGAACCCCCGCGCGCGCGCGTGCTCCACCCTTTATGCAGGCGCTCATTATAGCCCGCGCTTGCGCGGCGCTGATGTAAAACTATTGCAAAAATATAGAGACGCGGGAAGAATAAGCACGATCAAAGGCGATCATCACCAGGGAGGAGAGATGAAGAAAACAATCATCCTGTGCTTGTTCGGGTTGTTGAGCGGGATGGCGCTGGCGGCCATGCCCGGCAAAGCCGTAGAGGGAGACGAAGCGGTCAGAGCCTTCTGGCAGAAGTTCAAGGCCGCCGTCATAAGCGGCAATAAGACCGAGGTGGCTTCGATGTCGAGGTTTCCTATCGGAATGTCTTATGGCATGGCCAGTATCAAGAATAAATCTCAACTCCGACGCCGCTACAGAGAAGTGTTCAACGAGCAGAGCGATGCGGCGCAATGTTTCGCAGGCAAGCAGCCGGAGATGGAGGCTGGAAACCCCAGGCGATTCACCATCGCCTGCCCGGATAGCGCGGGCAACGAGGTCGTCATCTACCAGTTCGAGCGTACCCGCACGGGCTGGAAGTTCGTGTCGCTTGATAATATTAACGAGTAGCAAGGGAGATGCCGGCCCGGTAGTCGTCTGCGGGCGGCGATAGAAGCCGCGCGTTGCGCTCTTAGAGCGCCGGTTTGGTGCTTCAGCTTGCAGCCGCGACCTGGCCCGCGCCTGGCCCCGGCGGCTTGTGTGGTATCTTCGTTAGTGTTTGCTGGAAGTGTCGCCGCCCGACTCGTGCGGCGGGCTCGCCCTCCCTGAGAGGTTGCTTTCCACGGACGATCGGGCGCATATTGATGCGCTCGTGCAGTCAAGCGAGCGTGCGATGCGGGGGGTGACTGAAGCATTGCCGAGGGCCCGGAAAAGGCTTCGGCAGGTCAAGGCGGCCCGGCGGTCGAATACAGCGGAAAGCTCTGAAATAAGCAGTAAATACGTGCTTAAATGGCTTCGGGGCGGCAATCGGACGGGGTCGCGGTTGCATCTAAGTAGTAGTTTATAGTAGTCATTTAATAAGGGACGATCAGCGAGCAGCGCGTATGAGAGCAAAGGGCTGGCGACTCGGCCGCCCACTCTCGCGCCGCGATTGCTGATCGTTAAATATTGTAGAGAAAGAAAAGGTAATGGCGAAGAATCTAGTCATCGTCGAGTCGCCCGCAAAGGCCAAGACGATTAATAAATACCTGGGATCAGACTATCTGGTGAAGGCCTCCATAGGCCACATCAAGGACTTGCCGTCGAAGGGGCTCGGCGTTGACGTTGAGCATAATTTCGAGCCGACCTACGAGGTCATCCCGGACACGAAAAAGCGAAACAACAGAAAGATCATCGCGGAGCTGAAGAAGGCCGCGAAGGAGGCCGACACCATCTACCTGGCCGCCGACCCAGACCGTGAAGGCGAGGCCATCTGCCAGCACCTCGCGGAAGAGATCGTGCCGAAGCGTCCGCGCAAGCCCTCCTATCGCGTGATGTTCAACGAGATTACGAAGCGCGCGGTGCAGGACGCCTTCAAAGAGCCCAGACAGATAGACGCCAACCTGGTCGATGCGCAGCAGGCGCGTCGCGTGCTGGATCGCCTGGTCGGCTACAAGGTCTCGCCGCTGCTGTGCCGCACGGTCGGAGGTCGTCTGAGCGCTGGCCGCGTGCAATCGGTCGCGCTGCGCATGGTCTGCGAGCGCGAGCGCGAGATAGAGCAGTTCATCAAAACGGAATATTGGACCATCACGGCCAACCTCGCGGCCAAGCTGCCGCCCGCCTTCGACGCGCGACTCTGGAAGATCGGCGAGCAGACGGTCAAGACCGGCGGCTTCGACCAGGACATCAAGAAGAACGAGATACTGATCGGCGATGAGGCGCAGGCCAAAGAGATCGTCGCCGAAGCCGAAGCGCAAGCTTACGTCGTCGCGGACGTGACGACCAAGGAGCGTAAGCGCAACCCCGTGCCGCCCTTCATCACGTCGAAGCTACAGCAGGAGTCCGCGCGCAAGCTAGGCTTCGCCGTCAAGAAGACGATGATGCTGGCGCAGAAGCTTTACGAGGGCGTAGAGCTTGGCGCGGAGGGCGCGGTCGGACTCATCACCTACATGCGAACGGATTCGACGCGCGTCTCGGATGCGGCCCTCAACGAAGTGCGCGACTTTATAGGCGGGCAGTACGGCGCAAGCTACCTGCCGGAAAAGGCCGTTCACTATCGCTCGAAAAAGGGCGCGCAGGACGCTCACGAGGCGATTCGACCGACCGACGTTGGACGCACGCCCGACCTGATGGCGAAGTACCTCAACAAAGAGGAGCTGAAGCTGTACCGCTTGATCTGGCAACGCTTCGTCGCCTCGCAGATGACTGCGGCCGTCTTCGATCAAACGACGATCGACATCACGGCGGGCCGCTTCATTTTCCGCGCTACGGGTTCGGTCTTGAAGTTCGACGGCTTCCTGAAGGTTTACCAGGAGGGCCGCGACGAGAAGGCCGCGGAGGATGAGGACGAGGCCGAGCGCAAATTGCCGCTCGTGGAAAAAGGCGAGCGGCTCGATTTGAAAGCCCTCAAGCCCGAACAGCATTTCACGGAGCCTCCGCCGCGCTACACGGAAGCGACGCTCGTCAAGGCGCTCGAAGAGAAGGGCATCGGCCGGCCTTCGACCTACGCGGCGATCATGACGACCATCCTCGACCGCGAGTACGTCGAAAAACACGAGGGACGCTTTCATCCGACCGCACTGGGGACGACCGTCAACGATCTCTTGGTCGCAAGCTTCGACGATCTCTTCAACGAGACCTACACGGCGCGCATGGAAGAGGAGCTGGACGAGATAGAGGAAGGGAAGCTGAAGTGGACGGAGGCGCTGAAAGAGTTCTACGAGAAGTTCGCGAAGGACTTGAAGACGGCCGAGCGCGAGATGAAGGCGGCCAAGCAGCAGTCGATCCCGACCAACGAGACGTGCGAAAATTGCGGCTCACCTATGGTCATTAAGTTCGGACGCTTCGGCCAGTTCCTGGCCTGCTCGAACTATCCTGAATGCCGCACGACGCGCGAAGTGGCGAAGCCATCGTCCCCGGAGACCGAAGGCGCGCCTTCAGTGGGCCAATCTTCCGCCAGCGCGACCGCAGCACAGGCGGAGAGCGGCGCGGCGGCGGCGGCTGAGGAAGCGGAGACGTGCGAGCTGTGCGGCAAGCCTATGGCCTTAAAGCGCGGGCGCTTCGGCCAGTTCCTGGGCTGCACGGGTTATCCTGATTGTCGAAACATACGCAAGATCGCCAGGAGCGGCGCGGTCGCTCCGGCCCCCGTAACCCTGGACGAGAAGTGCCCGCTGGACGGCGCGCAGCTAGTGCAGCGACACGGACGCTTCGGCGAGTTCGTCTCGTGCTCGAACTATCCGAAGTGCACTTATATTAAACGCGAGACGACGGGCGTGGCCTGCCCGCGCCCCGGCTGCCGTGGCGAGATCGTCGTCAAGAAATCGAAGCGCGGCAAGGCCTTCTATGGCTGCTCGGAATACCCTAAGTGCGACGTGGTCTACTGGGACAAACCCGTATCGGAGGCGTGCCCGAATTGTCGCGCGCCGTTTCTCCTTGAGAAGACTACGAAGAAGGACGGAACGTTTCGCTACTGCGCGAAGGAAGGCTGCGGCTATCGTTCGACCGCGAGCGGCGACGCTCCTGCGGTCGTCAAGACAGCCGCGCGCGACCAGCGCCCCGCCATCCGCTAAGTCAAAGGGCAAAAGTAAAAAGGTAAAAGGAAGGACGAAAGCACTTTTAACAGAATGCTTTTAATCCTTCCCTTTGCCTTTTACTTTTGCCTTGGGTCGTTGTTCTGCGAAGCGCCGGCCGCCTGATCCGTATAGGCTATGTCGGCCGCCATCTCGTCCGGGACGCGCTGCCAGCCATCGGGCGTGTGACGGAAGTGTTCCGTGGACGAGGGCGCGAAGCGTTGTTGGTCTGTCTGCCACGAGAGGCGCTCGACGTTGATGAACGGGTGCTTGACGCGCAGCAGGTTGAAGGAATTAACCTCGCCCCGGCCGCGCGTGGAGGTCGCCGTCCCGGCCGAAACTATCAGCGCGTTGTGCCCTGCGATCTTGTAGCGGGCCGAGCTTTGCCCCGTGTGGCTGACGTGCAGGTGACCCGCCAGGAGCACGTCCGCGCCGCAGTTCGCCAGCGCCTCCATAGCCATCTCGGCGCGATTGACCAGCTCCCTCTCGTTATGTCCCTCGGGCAGATCGAACGGATGATGTGTGACGATGATCTTCGTCACTTCATCGCCGTAAGGACACAGCCGCTCGCGTATCTTGGCGACCTGCCCCTCGTTGATGCGACCGTCCTTGATCGTAAATGAGCGCGCCGTATTGATGCCCAGGATTGCAACCTCTTCGTCCGCGTAAAACGGCTCCAGATCGTCCGTGATGTAGCGCCTGTACTTGTCCAGCGGTTGCAGGAAGCGCGCGAAGACGTTGTGTAGCGGCACGTCGTGGTTGCCGGGCACGACGATCTGAGGCGAGGGGAGGCGGTCAAGAAACCTGCGCGCTTCCTTGAACTGGTGGCTGCGGGCGCGCTGCGTCAGATCGCCCGAGATGACTGACACGTCGGGCTTGATGTCGTTGATGGTCTTGACGATGGGCCCTATGATCGAGTAATCAACGCGACCGAAGTGCAGGTCTGAGAGATGTACGAGCGTGCGCATGGCTTTTCATTACTCCTTCCCGTTTTCTTCTTCCGCTACGGGGCGCGGGACGAGCACGCGCAGCGCGCCCGGCCGCACGCGGTAGTGAAGCGGCGTCGTCATGACCGTGACCTCGCCGTCGGTGGCGACCCTGAGACGGCTGCGCCGCGTCTCTATCCAGACCTCCCTGGTGCAGAG
>DASQYE010000180.1:0-5678 GCA_035639355.1 Pyrinomonadaceae bacterium | reverse complement strand
ACGGAGTACAAAAAATCCAGGGGCATGTCTATCGTTCATGATTGGATCGACTGGCTCGGCGGCTATCCCTTCGAGGTCGCCAAGCCGGAAGAGATTTTCAGCTTCTACAGAGAGAGAGGGTTTGTTCTGGAAAAGCTCGTCACCTGTGGAGGAGGACTGGGCAATAACCAGTTCGTTTTCACAAGGCGATGACAGAGATTGCATTCCTCATACGCTCGCTCGATTACGGCGGGGCGGAGAGATACCTGCTGACGCTCGCGCGCGCGCTCGACAAAGAGCGCTTCTCGGTCACGATCCTCTATTTTTATCCGGGCGGAGCCCTGGAGGACGAGTTCAAGGCGAGCGGGGCGCGCATGATCTCGCTCGGCAAGACGGGGCGCTGGGACTTGCTGCGCTTCGGCCGGCGATTGGTCGGGCACTTGAGAGCGCTTCGCCCGCGCGTCCTGCACGGGTTTCTGGTTGAGCCCAACCTGCTGGTGGTCTTTCTCAAGCCCCTGTTCCCGGCGGCGCGAATCGTTTTCGGAGTCCACGCCTCGCGCGTCTATTTTGAAAACTACGACCGGTTCACGCGGCTGAACTTTCGTCTCCAGTGCTGGTTATCGCGCTTCGCAGACCTAACCATTTTCAACTCCGACGCCGGGCGCGCCTATCATGTCGCCGAGGGCTTCCCCGCCCGTAAGAGCCTGGTCATTTACAACGGCATCGATACGGAGCGCTTTAGGCCGGACGGGGACGCTGGCCGAAGTGTGCGTGCGGAATTCGGAGTTGTGGAGGACGATATTCTGATCGGTCATGTGGGGCGGCTCGACCCCATGAAGGATCATCCCTCGTTCTTGCGCGCGGCGGCGCTTCTTTGCCGCAAGTCTGCCGACGTGCGTTTCCTCTGCGTCGGCGGCGGCCCGGAGGATTACCTGGGGGAGTTGCGACGCCTGGCCGCGGAGCTAGGCATCTCTGAAAAAGTGATCTGGGCGGGCGCGCGCGCCGATATGCCCGCCATTTACAGCGCGCTAGACCTGTTGGCTTCGTCGTCCTACAGCGAGGGTTTCCCTAATGTTATTGGAGAAGCGATGGCCTGTGGTGTACCCTGTGTCGTCACGGATATAGGCGATTCGGCCCTGATCGTCGGAGAGACGGGCACGGTCGTTTTGCCGCGCGACCCTGCGGCGCTCTGCGCCGGGATAGTCTCTTGCCTCGGCAGAGACCTGGAAGAGACGGGCGCAAGGGCGCGCGCGCGTATTATTGAGAACTTCAGTGTGGAGCGTGTGGCCGCAGAGACCTCAGCCGTCCTGCTGCGGCTGGTCGAGAGAGAAACGCTTTGACTTTTTCCGAACGATAATCTTACTTGAGCGGCACAGCCCATCAAGAAGCCGGGTAATGTCCGATGACTTTTACGCCACATCCAGGGTCTTACTCTGCTGTCAAAGCTATGGAGACGGAGACCCATAAACAGGAGATGGCGCAACCGGACGCAGACAGAATCAAAGTCCTTCACATTATCAACGATCTCTCTATAGGCGGCGCGGAGATGATGCTCTACAAGCTGCTCTCCGGCATGAACGAAGAGCGCTTCTCGCCCGTCGTCCTGTCCCTGGTCGATCGCGGCAAATTACGAGAGCGCATAGAGGCCCTCGGGATTCCCGTCTACTCGGCCCGCATGAGCCCGGAGATGCCCACGCCCGCGTCCGCCTGGCGAATAATACGGCTGGTGCGCCGTATCAAGCCCGACCTGATTCAAGGGTGGATGTCTCACGGCAATCTGGTCGCCCAGTTGGTCGCCACTCTCGCTTCGCGCCGTTCTTCAGTCCTGTGGAGCATACGCCAGACGCTCTACTCCTTCGATTACGAGAAGCGTGCGACGGCCTACGCCATCAAGATGTGCGCGCGCCTCTCTAAGCGGCCCGCGCGCATTCTATATAACTCTCGAACCAGCTCGGCCCAGCACGGGGCCATCGGATACAGCACGGAGAAGACGCTGGTCATCCCGAACGGGTTCGACACGGAGCTGTTCGCGCCGTCAGGGGAGGCGCGCCTGAGCGTGCGTTCCGAATTGGGCGTGGCCGAGAATACCTTCCTGATCGGACTGGTCGGTCGTTTTCACCCGATGAAGGGCCACGCGCATTTCCTGCGCGCGGCCAAGCGACTGTTGAAGACCTACCCGGACGTGCAGTTTGTTCTATCGGGCAAGGGCGTGAGCTGGGACAACCTGTCCTTGTGCGAGCTGGTGCAAACGCTCGGGCTGGTCGAGCGCGTACACCTGCTCGGCGAGCGCCAGGACATGCCGCGCATCACGGCCGCGCTCGACATAGCATCCTCTTCATCCTCTTACGGCGAAGGGTTTCCGAACGTCATCGGCGAGGCGATGTCGTGCGCCGTCCCCTGCGTGGTGACGGACGTGAGCGACCTGCCATGGGTGGTGGGAGAGACGGGAAGGGTCGTGCCGCCGCGCGACCCGGAAGCGCTGGCGCGAGCCTGGGCCGACCTGATTGAGATGGGAACGGAAGGACGCGAGGCGCTGGGCGCGGCGGCGCGCAGAAGGGTGATACAATACTTTCCGCTCGAATCGGTGGTGGCGCAGTATGAAGAGTTGTATGAAAGCGTGATTGCGCGGAAGGGGAAGAGACCTAAATCCAATGTGCGGTATCACCGGTTTTCTGAACACGACCCCATGCGAGTCTCCGGACGGGATGCAGGCGACGGTTCGACGGATGTCAGACACTCTGCTTCATCGCGGCCCGGACGATGAAGGCAGTTTTGTTGACGCGTCCGCGGGCCTCGCCCTCGGCTTCAGACGACTATCCATCATAGACCTTTCGCCCGAAGGCCATCAGCCGATGACGAGCACGGATGGCCGCTACGTCCTTATCTTCAACGGAGAAATCTATAATTTCCGCGAGCTGCGCCGCGAGCTTGAAGCCCTGGGCCAGGGCTTTCGCGGCCACTCCGATACGGCCGTCATGCTCGGGGCCTTTAGCCTTTGGGGCTTCGAGCGCGCCATAGAACGTTTCAACGGCATGTTCGCGCTGGCGCTCTGGGATAAAAAGGAGCGCACGCTGCACCTGACGCGCGACCGGCTCGGCGAAAAGCCGCTCTACTACGGCACGGCGGGCGGGACTTTCCTGTTCGGCTCCGAGCTTAAAGCGCTCAAGGCGCACCCCTCTTTCCGCGCCGAGATCAACCGCGACGCGCTCGCACTCTTCCTGCGCTACAACTATATCCCCGCGCCCTATTCCATCTATCGAGACATATACAAGCTGCCGCCCGCGACATATATCTCGCTCAAGGCCGAGAGTGCTGGCCGAGGCGAGCCAGGCCGGACGACGCTTGCCCCTCGCGCCTACTGGTCTGCGAGAGAGGTGGCGGAGGCGGGCGTGGCCGCTCCCTTCGCGGGCACGGAATCAGAGGCTGTCGCCGAGCTTGAAACTTTGCTCGGCGACGCCGTGGGCCTGCGCATGGTGGCGGACGTGCCGCTCGGCGCTTTTCTTTCGGGCGGCGTAGATTCCTCGACCGTGGTCGCATTGATGCAGGCGCAGAGCGACCGGCCCGTGCGAACCTTCTCCATAGGCTTTACCGAAGAGGCTTATGACGAGGCGCGTTATGCGCGCGCTGTGGCCGCGCATTTAAAGACGGATCATACGGAGTTGTACGTTACGCCCGAGGACGCGATGGCCGTCATCCCCCGCTTGCCAGCTCTCTATGACGAGCCGTTTTCCGACTCTTCGCAGATTCCGACCTTCCTCGTGTCACAGCTGGCCCGCCGCCACGTCACCGTGAGCCTTTCCGGCGACGGCGGCGATGAGTTGTTCGCGGGCTACAACCGTTACCTGCTGGGAGAGAGCGTCTGGAACAAGATCGGCTGGATGCCCAAGGCTTCGCGCGCGGTGGCCGCCGGGGCTCTGACGACCGTTTCGCCGCGCGCCTGGGATCGCGCCTTCACGGGGCTCAAGGCGTTCCTGCCGTCCAGGCTGCACCAGCGCACGCCCGGCGACCGCCTGCATAAGCTGGCGGAGATTCTGACGGTGCATGACCCGGAGGCCATGTACATGAACATCGTCTCGCACTGGAAGCAGCCAGCGCGGTTAGTCAAAGGGGCGACCGAGCCCAGGACGATACTGACCGATGCCGGTCAGTGGGCCAACCTGCCGCGCTTTATCCAAAGGATGATGTACCTGGATACGGTCACTTACCTGCCCGACGATATACTCGTCAAAGTTGACCGGGCCAGCATGGGCGTGAGCCTTGAGGCGCGCGTGCCTTTTCTGGATCACAGGGTCGTAGAGTTCAGCTGGAAGATGCCGCTCTCCTGGAAAATACGCGACGGCGAAAGCAAGTGGCCGCTCAGGCAGATTCTATACAAGCACGTCCCGCGCGATTTGATCGAGCGTCCGAAGATGGGCTTCGGCATTCCCATAGGAGAGTGGCTGCGCGGCCCCTTGCGCGCGTGGGCCGAAGCGCTGCTCGACGAAAAGCGTCTCAAAGACGAAGGCTTTTTGAACCCGCAGCCCGTTCGCCAGAAGTGGGCCGAACATTTGCGCGGCGGGCGTAACTGGCAATACTACATCTGGGACGTGCTCATGTTCCAAGGCTGGCTCGAACGAGAGCAGGCCGAGCCGCTGGCCCACCCCTCATAATCTTTTGAGAAAAGGACGCATCAAGAGGCGTTGGGCCATCAATCTTCTGCTCGTAGCCGGCGGGGTCTTTGTCGGGCTACTAATCACGGAAGCTGCCCTGCGCCTCGTGGGCTACTCCTACCCGAATCTCTATACGACCGATCAGCAGAGGGGCGTGGCGCTCAAACCGGGCGCAGAAGGCTGGTGGCGCAGGGAAGGCGAAGCCTACATACGCATCAACAGCGAGGGCCTGCGCGACCGCGAACACACTAAGCGGAAGCCTACGCAGACCTTGCGCATCGCCGTGCTCGGAGACTCTTACGCCGAAGCGCTACAGGTTCCCTTGGAAAAAGCGTTCTGGGCGGTGATGGAGGGCAAGCTCAGGGAGTGCGCGGCGGCGAAGGGACAGAACGTGGAGGTGATTAACTTCGGAGTCTCGGGCTACGGGACAGCGTTGGAGCTAATCACCCTGCGCGAAAAAGTCTGGGACTACTCGCCGGACATAGTCCTGCTCGCAGTGACGACCGGCAACGACATCAGCGACAACTCCCGCGCCCTGAAACACGACGAGGATGTCCCCTACTTCGTTCGCCGCGACGGACGGCTGGCGCTGGACGACTCCTACCTCAGCTCTTCCACGTTTCGACTGCGGCAATCCGTCTTCAACAGAGCCTTGCGACGCTTGCGGGACTATTCGCGGGTCGCGCAGGCAGCCTTTCAAGGCTACTATGCCCTCTCAAACTACATCGCGGTCGCGCGCGCGCCAGCGGCTTCGCCAGCGGGAGGGGCGGAGGCTGGCCAGTCCGAGATGATCTACCGCGAGCCCGCCGATGCGGTCTGGCAGGACGCATGGCAGGTGACTGAGGATTTGTTAGTGCTGATGCGCGACGAGGTGGCCCAAAGGGGGGCGAAGTTTGTGGTCGTCACACTGAGCAGCGGCATTCAGGTGCACCCGGACGCTTCCGTTCGCGCCGAGGTTATGAATCGTCTGGGCGTAAGCGACCTGTTTTATCCTGAGCGGCGTCTGAGGGCTCTCGGCGAGCGCGAGGGGTTCGAGGTATTGAACCTGGC
>DASQYE010000179.1:0-2175 GCA_035639355.1 Pyrinomonadaceae bacterium | reverse complement strand
AGAGAGATACGGGGCGACCTTGACACGCTTCTACGTCAAACCTGCCTGCGTAGACCTTGAATTGTTCTCCTACGCGGAGAGAAAAAATCCGGCCCTCCTTGAGCGATACAATCTTGTGGGCAAGCTCGTCTGCGTTTACGCCGGAAAGATCGGCGGCATCTATCTGGAAAAGGAGATTTTCGATTTCTTCGCGGTCGCAAGCCGGTACTGGGGAGATCGTTTTCGCGCGCTCATGCTCACGGACGCTTCGCCACGGCGTGTCGCCGAGCTGGCGGCCGAGAGCGGCCTGGACATCTCGGTTGTGACCGTGAAGTTCGTCCCGCACGCGGATGTGCCGGCGCACATGGGTCTGGGCGATTTCGCCATCAATCCGGTCAAGCCAGTGCCGACCAAAAGGTATTGCACGTCGATCAAGGACGGCGAGTACTGGGCGATGGGCCTGCCCGTAGTAATTCCGCCGCGCATTTCGGACGATTCCGAGATCATCAGCCGCAGCGGCACCGGCTCCGTCATCGAGGCGTTCAATACGGAGGCTTACCTCAGGGCCGTGAGAGAGATCGACGCACTGCTCAAGGCTTATTCACGCGAAGAGTTATATGATAAAGTCAGACGAGTCGCCGTCGAGCACCGGAACTTTTCCATCGCCGATAAAATTTACAGGGATATTTATTCGACGGCAGATGCCCGTCGGGATAATATTTGATTGACCGGAAACCACTGGAAAGCAGCCTAGGAGAGCCGGGCCCGTGCGCCTCGTCCCTTCGCTTTATTGAATACTCTTTTTGAAGGTTCTAGCTTTAGCCTCATACCCGATCGAAGCCGCCGCGACTCGTTATCGTCTCGCACAGTTCGTCTCCCCTTTGGCCGAGCGCGGCATCACGCTCGAAATCCATCCGTTCATAGGCTCGCAACTGTTCGCGTCCCTTTACAGGCGCGAGGCGCTCGCCTACACGGCCCTGAATCTGGTCGGCGCTACGGGCAAGCGATTCGGCGACGTGTGGAGAGCGCGCGGCTTTGACCTGCTCTTCATCCAACGCGAGGCCATGCTGTTCGGGCCGCCCGTTATAGAGTGGCTGGCGATGAGGCTGGGCGATTGCCCCATGGTGCTGGATTTGGACGACGCCACCTACCTGCCTTACGTGAGCCCCGTGTACGGTCGCCTTGCGAGCGCTCTTAAATGGTTCAGCAAGACGGATGACCTGATCCGCTGGGCCAAGGTGGTGACGTGCGGCAATCGCACCATAGCCGATTACGTCGAGAGCAAGGGAGTGCCGACGGCACTGATCCCGACGGTCGTCGATACGGAGCTGTTTCGCCCGCGCTCGCCCCGCCAGGAGCGCGACGTGCCGGTCGTCGGCTGGATCGGTACGCATTCGACTTATCCGTACCTTGAGACTATATTTCCGGTGTTGCAGGAGTTGGCGCTGCGCTACCGCTTCCGCCTGAAAATCGTCGGGGCGGGCCGCGACGAGGTCTCGCTACCGGGAGTCGAGGTCGAGAATCTGAGATGGAGCCTGGAGCGAGAGGTGGAGGATTTTCAATCCTTCGACATAGGGCTCTACCCGGTCGTCCCGAGCCAGTGGGCGGCGGGCAAATCCGGCTTCAAGGCTATACAATACATGGCCGTCGGTATTCCTTACGTGGTTACGCCGGTCGGAAGCTGCGCCGAGATCGGCCAGGCAAACGTGACTCATCTGTGCGCGACGACGCGAGCGGAGTGGCGCGAGGCACTTGAGCGGCTGCTCGGGGACGCGGAGTTGCGCAGGCGTATGGGCGAGGCCGGTCGCCTGCATGCTTTGCGGCATTACACCGTGCCGATACAATCCGATAAACTTGCTCGCGTGCTGAGAGAGGCAGTACATTCATAGCGTAGAGGATTTATGAACTCCGTCCTGGCATTCCTGGCCCTCGCCGTTGGCGTCACCATAGCCGTCCTCGTTCCCAATGAGGGCCAACCGGCGCTCATCTTCTGTATCGTCCTGGCGGCCATCGCCAGCGTCACCATCTACAGCGTCGGACAGGAAAGGAAATTCCTGCTACAGATATTTATCATGGGCTTGCTGCTAAGGGTGCTGGTCGGCGGGCTCATCTTCCGTTTCGAATTGCAGAATTTCTTCGGCGGCGATGCTTACACCTACGACGCCTACGGATTCCTGATGATGCGCTCTTGGCGAT
>DASQYE010000178.1:0-7502 GCA_035639355.1 Pyrinomonadaceae bacterium | reverse complement strand
GACATCGAACTCTATCGAGCCGTTTCGGAATGCGTAATCCTTCAGCAAGGCCACACCCTCGCCTGCACGCTCGTCAAACCGGACGCCCCTCTTAGCGCCCACGTCGATAAGGCTTACGTCGCGATTGAAGACTTGCCATCCTTTACCCTCGACCAGCCCCGTCAAATCAGGCTCGAAGGCGGTCTTCCGGCTCGCGGCCACGGCGGGCACACCTGTTTTGGCGGCGAAGGCAAGCATCGATAATACAAACACGCGTCTGTCCATAACCCCTCTTTCTTCCTTGTTGGAAGCTCGGTCTCGCGTCTCGAAAAAGAGAGCGGGCGTTATCTGCCCCAGACTTCTGCGAAGGCGGCCGTCAGCAGTCCCGGCAGGCTGAACCCATCAAAGAATTCGCGATTATCTTTATCATCGCCCGCAAACTTTTGCCGCCAGGCGTTGAAATCAATCTCCTTCTGCACGGCTTCTCGCACCGCCTCAAAGTTCCTAGACCCGTTTCCTATCTTGTAGACCTCAAGGCTCACCTGCGCGACCACCACGCTCAAGAATTCGATCACCTGGTTAAGGTAGGTCTTCGCATAGTCGCCCCGAAGGACATCGCCATGTCCGGGGATGATGGTCTGCGCATCCAGTTGGCCCATGCTCCTGAGCGTCCTGACCAATTCGGAAGGATAACCGCCGCCCAGGTACGGGACGGGATGATCCAGCAGATCGCCCGCGATCAGAATCTTCTCTTTCGGCAAATAGACGACGGCGTCGCCCGCAGTATTACCGCGCCCGAGATGCTTGACCTGCACTTCACGATTCCCTATGTCTATGTCCAGCTCATCGCTAAACATCAGATTGGGCAGCCGGTCAACGACGCTCTTGAATTCCGCCCCGACCGGCTCAACCCCCGCCAGGGCACTCGCATAATCTCGCTTCTGAATCTCGGTCAATGGACGGCCCTCGGCATCCTTGCCTGTATCGAGCAGCCGCTTGAAACGCTCGGCGCGTGTGGGGTATTTGGCGAACCAACCGGGGTTGTAACCCTCCATCTGCTTTCGAGTCTCGATTTGAGCGATGATCGCAAGCTGAGGAAACGCCTCGGCGTAAGTGCCGTTGCCCATCGTGTGGTCGTAGTGCCAGTGTGTATTGAGCAGGTAACGGACGGGCTTGTTCGTCCACTGGCGAACCTGCGCTATGTCGTCGCGGGCGGCGCTCGGCAAATAGCATGAATCCACCACGAAGACCTCTCGCTCACCTATAATCACAGTAGTATTTCCCTGCGGGAATCCGTCGGGCGCGTCCTTGTGGCGGATCACATAGACGCCTTCGGCCACCTTCGTCACGGTTCGCTCGCTCGTGTTCACGGAATCTGCGAACAGGACAGTCGCGTTCATCAAGATGAACAGCAGAACTAAGCCGATGCGTATGTATAAAGCTCTGTCCGGCGCTGGTGCCATTTTTAAATGTCTCCTTGGATTGCGCTTCAAAAGATGGCGCTCTTCGGCCCAGGATTAAGGCGAAATCAGATCAAGCCACTTTGGGGATAGGCCATCGTCTACACAATTCACAGTCATACCGTAGTCACACTCTAATCAGACTGCGGCACGTGCTGGACTGAAAGCTTAAAGGAGTGAATCAGAAGCTGTCTTGAATGTTCTTGCTGTTTTGCCTGAATTGGCCAGGGGTGACGGCGACCAGTCGCTTGAAGTGGCGCGTGAGGTGGCTCTGATCTGCGAAGCCGGTCTGAAGCGCGACCTGCGCAATCGACCAGCCCTGCCTTAAGAGCGCCTTGGCGCGGAATACTCGCAGCTGTGTCTGAAATGCGTGGGGCGGCATCCCGAACTGTTCGGAGAAAACACGATTGAAATGGAAGGGGCTCAGGTTCGCTATGCGCGCCAGGTTCTCAAGCGAGATGTTCTCGGCATAATGCTCCGACAGGTAGTCGTAGGCGCGGCCGACGGCTTGCCGCTCCGAACCGAAGGAGCGCGGGCGCGGGCGATTCTCCGCGAAGCGAATGATAAGCTCGGTCAGGAAGTCTAAAAGTAGAGTCTGCCGCTCAAGGCCGGATGAAGGTCGCTCCAGGGCGAAATGCAGGTTCAGGTACTGTCCGATTATCTCTTTATCGAAGACCACGGCGGTCGGAAAGAAGGGATGATTCAGCTCTCTGCCGCGGACTTGGCTCGCGGCGCGACGCATCAGCTCGGAATCCAGGAAGATCGTCCGGTAGCTGACGCCCGAGCGCTCAAAGGAGCGATTCGAGTGGACTTCTCCCGGATGGACTATAAAGAGGCTGACTGGCGGGGTGAGAAAGCTGCTGCCCCTATAGCTGAGGTCGCCCTTGCCGGACTGTATGAGACAAAGCTGATATTCCTCGTGCCAGTGTCGCGGCACAGGTCTGTCCACGCTGAAACCGCGTCTAAGCTCAAGCTGGCTGAGATCACGGGGTCGCCAGACCTCTATCACATCGCGTCTCTCATTCGCTTTCATCTGCTGCTTTCCGTCCACCGGAGCCGATCGTAAATCGTCGGCTTGAAAACGCCTTCGTTTAACCTACTATAGCCTGAACAGAGACCCGTGGCGACAGCTTGACGGCAACCTCAGCCCGATAGAACCTGTTGGGTGAGGTATTCGATGAGCATGTCTATCTGGTTGTTGATGAGAGATTCGGTCGTCTGATGCGGAATGGTGGGCGGGTCGTCGCCGAGGGGATCAACCATCTCGTCTACGTTGAAGATCAGGCCGAGGGCCGGTATGAAGATTTCTGGCGGCGTACCGGGCGGCAATGTTTGAAACAGCAGCTCGAACATACGCGCCTTCGTTTGGATGACTTCCGTGGACAGAGAGGGCGGGAAATCCGGCAGCGCTTCGACGGAGGCATCGGCCGTAGCCCTTAATCCGTTGATGATGGCTATGGCGGCTAAGAGCGCGGGCGGTTGGCCCTCAGGGGGAAGGTCCTTGATCGCCTTAGCCATCGCCTGGCCCACCGCCTGCAACTCGAACGCCAGCGGCGCTTCGAGCGTCATCTCGTCCTCAAGCTCCGTGCGTTCTTTATCTTCCTCCCCTTCGTTACTACTCATATCGGTTATCCGCGACTCAATAAGCGCCCGGCGCTCTAGTGCCATCAGGGGCGAAGTGAGAAGCAGGCTTTCGCTTCCTCTCAGAGCTACAGGTCGGAAGAGCTATCGAGCAGCGCGCCCGAAGGCGGCTCGTCGCCCGGCCCGATCAGCTCCGAGGCGTGTATCTCGCCGCTGAACTTGTGCGTGCCACGGCCGTTGCCGACATATATCATCGTGTGGTGTAAGACCAGCTCGGGACCGTTGTAGGCGACGACGAAGTAGGAAGCCCCGAGCACAGGCTCTATGATGACGGTGGATCTTTCCCCCTTCAGATAAGCCCTGCCCTGCGAGTAAGTGATCTGCCCCGAGCCGCCGATCAGGACAGGATGCTTCCTGTCCGACTTTTGGTACACCTGGATGTGCGTGACCAGAGGATTTTGTGCCATGTGCTGTAGCGCCCTCTCGCTCCAATGGGGGAACATCCGTTCATTGTTGTAGACCTTTATCAGGCGGTAATTCTCGTAAGCCGGCATCGCCTGCTGCGCCAGCGCATACTGTCCCTCCTGCCAGGCGCTCAATGACTGGTAGGGGTTGAAATAATCCAGGGCGTTATTGACGGGAACCCACACGAGCAGGTGAACTTCGCCGTAATCTTCGGCGGGCCAGCTGCTCGTCAGACGCTCGGTCTCCGTATCGACCGAGACGGCCCCGTCGCGCTCCATGAAGTACCTGTTCTTGCGCTGTAGATTTTTATCGTCGCCGAGCGACATCCAGGGATTGTCTTCGGCCCACAGGAGCCAGAACCGCGCCTTGTCGCCGATGTTATAGAACTGCTGTATGGTGGCGCGGCGCGGCATCTCTATCTGGACTTGTTCGCAGAAGACGCGGACGGCGGCGTATTCCGGCCTTTCTCTCTCGCGGGTTGTCTTGCCGGGGATCACGAACTCCCCAGGGTGCTCACAGAGATGGAGCGTCGAGTTATTGACCTGAAGCGTTCGTCTGAAGTCTATGACGTTCTTTTGAGCGAGCAGCACTTCCCAGCCGTTGTTGTTCCTGATTGCCAGCGTGTAGGCCAGTGGCATTGTGCTTTTTTCCTTCTGCCCGATGCGCTTCTCCCAGCGCGCCCTGCGAATCCGTCTCGCTCACGCTTGGCGCCGGGGCGTCCGGGCTCTGTCAGCCGAGTCCGGCCAGGGCCGTGCTGAGGGCCGAACGGACGGCGGCGTCTGCCTGGTCGAGGGCCGCCCGCACAGCGCCCGCCGCATCCGCGCTCTCGCCCGCGACGGCCCCCAGGGCTGTACTTTCCAGCACAACATCGGCGCGAAAGGCTGCGAGTTCCTGTTGCCGCTCGGCCTCATAGCTGGCCTCGGTTTGCGCAAAGGAGGCGCTGGCGCTGGCCTGCACCTCTTTCTCTATGGTCGCGGAGAGCTCTTGTTCGGCGAGATAAGCGGCGATGCCTTCGCTGATCGCCGCGACCTCAAGAGCGACTAAGGCCGGAGCAAGCTCGACCACTTTGTTCTGTAGGATTTCAATCACCAGCTGATAGGCGGCCGTGGCCTGCACGACGCCGAGCGCGGCGCTGGCCTCCCCGGTCCCGACATCGATTGCGGCGACCGATTCGCCCTTGGCTACGGCGAGCTGGGCGGCGGCGATGGCAGCAGCAACGGACATCGAGCGACGATCGGCCCTCTCTCTCTATGAATTTCAAAGGCGCGGCGCGGCCGCCACGGAGAGCAGTTGAAGTCATCAAGCTCAAAAAAAAAGACAGGCCCTCGGGTGGGCCCAAAAGTCCTCAGAAATAGCCGAGCAAGAGCAGGATGATGACGATGATGAGCACCGCCCCGAGCAAGCCGCTAGGGTAAAATCCCCATCCCCTGCTGTAGGGCCATCTGGGCGTCGCAAAGACCAGCAGCACGATGAGAATTACGATGAGGACTATCTTGTTCGACATTTCTACGCTCTCCTTACAGACAACGCCGCGCGAGTGCACGCTCCCTGGTTAAGGCTCCCGATTCGTGGGCGGCGCCTCCACTGTGCGCGCCCCCCGGACGGGCGGCGGGAGGGAGGGGAGTTCGCGCGCGCTCTGTGGGGATAACGCGCCCCCTTTGCACCGCCGCCCGTGCGCTCCGGTAGCTTTTCAATTCCGAGGCCCCGAGACCCCAGGCTTCACACGCGCCTGCCCTAAACGTAGCCGTCCAGACGCGCTCATCCTTTTCTCTCCCTCAAAACTCGCCGCGTCTCATTGCACGACGACGACGGTGATCGCGCGCAGCCCCTGGTTCTCCTGGTTGTATTGATTGATCTGCGGGAGGATGATCGCGTTTATCGAATCTGCCGTGATGACCGGCTGCAAAGCGCCTGGCACGATGGGCGCAGCCGTCACGGTAATCTCAGCACGCTGATTATTATAGACGGCATCTCCCCAGATGGAGCCCACCAGCGTTGGCCGCCACATACTCAACCAGTCATTCAGCATTACCGGTGGCGGCAAATAATCCTTATTAAAGGCCGTGATTTCTACTGTTACCATTATTTATTGCCCCCAATCTTCAAGTTAAAAGGCTTCCCGCTTCGAGAGCAGGAGTGGGGACTTATCTTAAACCATCTCGCCACACAAAGAGAGGGAGATGAGCCAATCGTCCTGCAAGGGATCATTGAAAGCGGCGGCCCGTCTCCTGCGCGCGCGTGACGTTAACCTCTTCGCGCTCTCCCCCCGCACGACTTCTACGGCACATGGAGCCCGTCGTGCGCCTCCCTCCCCCTTTCCAAGTCCGCGCAAGACCGGGAGAGAAAGAGAAAACGGGGCGGCCTTTGGCGCGCGCTCACTGCGGCGGCGGCGGGGCGGGCGCGCGCGGCCGACCGTTCGCCCTCACGCCCGAGGAGCGGCCGCCCGGCCTCTAAGGCGTGAGGTTGATCTTTACCGGGTGCTTCTTCTCGTTGACGGTCAGGATCGTCCACCCGTTCGACAACTCCTCGACGATAGGGCGCTGATTGATACCGTGTTTCACCTGCAACGGAAACTTGCTGCGGCTCACGTTGGCCACCGTCTGCGCCACGGCCTGCTTACTGTCGCGCATGTCCAACTGGACAGGAAAGTGACGAGTGTTGACGTTCAGGAGCGTCCCCGAAGGCGAGTCGCGCTGAACGCTGTACGTGGAGATGTTATCGTCGATGACGATGGTCAGCGGGTAATTGGCCGGGCTCGCGGTTGCAGTTAACGCGCCCTGGGGGCCGACCTTAATGGACGGCAGAGGGGGCACCGGCGGGAGAGGTGGCCCGGGTGGGCGCGGGGGCCCTGGATGAGGACGCGCCGGCGAGGCGAACGCCGCGACCGTTCCTTGCAGGTCGGCGAGCTGCTGCGCGACATCGTTGCCCGTGTCGAGCTTCACCGTGGCCACGGCCTCCATCGGACTCAGATTCGCCACCAGGTTGACGGTAGTGCCGAGCACGGATTGTCCGACCTGATTCATGGCCTGCTGGTTCGCCACAGTATTCTGCTGCGTCAGATTGTTATTGCTGATCGAATTGCTGTAGGCCAGGTTCGACAGGCTCGACGGTTGCCCGGAAATCGAGGTGAACCCCCCGATGGCGATTGATTCCCGTATGTCATCGGGAAGCACCGACTGCGAATCGTCGGCTGATGTTGGATCAGAGAGAAAGGGATCGTCTTCGGCCATGACTTAGCTCCTTTTATACTTTCAACTGACTTGTCCGCCCCGTCATGCTCCGGCTATCAAGCGTGATGGCCGGAGCATGACTACTCCTGAGGCTCGGCTGTCTCACGGCGTGGGAGCCGGAGGAACAGGTTTAGGAGGACGAGGGGTCGGCGGTGCGAACGCCGCGACCGTCCCTTTCAGGTCGGCGAGCTGCTGCGCGGCATCGTTGCCCGTGTCCAGCTTCACTACGGCCACGGCCTCCATCGGATTCAGGTTCGAAACGAGGTTGATGGATTTGCCTGTGACGGACAGGCCGAGCTGGTTCAGGGCCTGTTGATTCGAGACGGCGTTTTGTTGCGATAGATTAACGTTACCGATTTGGTTGGCGTACGCCAGGTTCGAGAGCATGGACGGCTGCTCGGCCACACTCTTGACGTTGCCGATTGCTATGGATTCTCTTATATCAGCTGGTAGCACTGAGCTTGTGCCTGGAATATCTACTTCGTCTGCCATTAGTATGCTCCTTTCATAATATGCTTGCCCTATTAATTAATGCCGGCCAGGGCCAGAGGCGCGCGCCGGGCCGGCATTAACCAGGTGAGATCGAAAGCTTGACTTTAAGGCTTATTCGAAAGCGAAAGCCGATCAGGTGGTAACGACCGGGGGCGGGCTAAAAGCCGCGAGCGTGCCCTTGATGTCGGACAGCTGCTCGGCGATATCGTTGCCCGTGTCCATCTTCACCACCGCCACAGCCTCCATCGGGCTCAGGTTCGCCACCAGGTTGACGACTTTGCCTGTCACGGTGATA